>DAIERN010000121.1 GCA_027346765.1 Chloroflexota bacterium
CTGTGGCTACGACGGGCTGATCGCGGACACCCTGTCGCGCCGCTGGTGGAAGCGAATCGAGCTTCCCGGCCGGCTGGCGCTGGAGCTGGGGCGGGTGCAGGAGCTGCGCTATGGCGAGAACCCGCATCAGTCGGCCGCGCTGTACACGCTGAGCGGCGTCGAGCTGGCGCCGGGTGCCTTTTCGAGTGGCCCGCTACTTCAGCAGGGCAAGCCGCTCTCCTACAACAACATCCTCGACGCCGCCGCGGCCACAGGGTTGGCGCGCGACCTGCGCGGCCCGGGCTGCGTGATCATCAAGCACGCAAATCCGTGCGGCGTGGCGGAGGCGAGCGATCTGCTGAGTGCATGGGAAGGGGCGCTGGCCGGCGACCCGGTGAGCGCCTTTGGCGGCGTCGTCGCGCTTACCGGGCCGATCGACGCGCCCCTGGCTGAGAAGCTGACGCAGATCTTCCTCGAGGTCGTTGCGGCGCCGGATATCACGCCGGACGCGCTCGAGATCCTGGGCAAGAAGCCAAACCTGCGCGTGCTGCTCGATCCGGGCCTTGGCGCGCCGCCGGCGGCGGGGATGGAGTTGCGCAGTGCCGGCGGCGCCGTCCTGGTGACTGAGGCAGACGCCGCCCCAGATGATGCAGCGAACTGGACGGTCGCGACCAGGCGCGCGCCCACTGACGACGAGCGCGCCGCGCTCGAGCTGGCGTGGCGGGTTTGCCGGCACGTGAAGTCGAACGCCATCGTGCTCGTCAAGGGCCGTGCGGTCGTCGGCGTGGGCGCCGGCCAGATGAGCCGCGTCGACAGCGCCCGCCTCGCGGTCGCGAAGGCCGGCCCGGAGCGCGCGGCGGGCGCGGTCTGCGCCAGCGACGCGTTCTATCCGTTCCCGGACGCGCTCGAAGTGTGCGCGCAGGCCGGTGTCACCGCGTTCGTCCAACCCGGCGGCTCACAGCGTGACGCGGAAGTCATCGCGGCCGCGGACGCCGCCGCCGCCGCCATGCTCCTGACAGGGACGCGGCACTTCCGGCATTAGAATCCCGGAATGGACGAGAACCAGACTCAGCCCAACGAGAACATGGCCG
Organism: Chloroflexota bacterium; assembly: GCA_027346765.1. Next base: position 1,071 of record DAIERN010000121.1, read on the forward strand.
ATAGCGGCGACAAGCCGCGCGCCGGCCGCGAGATGCTGGTGCAGCTCCAGCAGATGATTGACACCCTGGCCACGCAGGCCGGCCCGGTCATGCGCGAGGTGGCTGCCAAGGCCGCCGAGCTGGCCGCGGTTGCGGGCGAGAAGGCCGGCCCGCTGGCGCACAAGGCCGCCGGCATGACTGAGGTTGCGGGTCAGAAGCTTGCAGCCAAGTCCAAGGAGATGGCCGCTGACCTGCGCAAGCCGCGCGAGGAGACCGCCGCCGACGCTATGGGCGATCAGCAAGCCGGCGCGAGCACCTCCGATTCGACCACGGCCGACGTGCCCTACGAGGAGATGGGCTCGCCCGACTGAGACCAATTGCGGGCAACACGAAAGGCCGGACCGCGAGGCCCGGCCTTTCGATTCGCGGACTTTCTTGGCTAGCGGCGCTCGGGCTTGTTGCTCCGAACTTCCTTGGCCTGGCGGCGCTCACGCGCCTCGCGCTCGGCTTCAGCGTCGCGCGACTTGCGCTGGATGTAGTAGTCGGTATCCAGCAGCAGGCTGTGGCCCTCGGTGTCGTCGTCGCCGATGGCGCCGAGCGTCTTCGCTGAGGACGAGCCGTACGTCTTGGCGGACGACGCGCCCAGGTTCTTGGCGCTCGACGCGCCCAGGTTCTTGGCGCTCGAGGCACCCATCGTCTTGGCTGACGATGCGCCCAGCGTGTGCGCGTGACCCGTCGTGTCGTCGTCGCTCGTCGTCTTCTTGGTGCCCTTGGCCTTGCTCTTGTCTTGCTTCATCTCGATCTCCCTGTGGATGGCTACGGTTCTGCTGACCGATCTGGGCTCAGGATCACTTTACGCTCGCACAACATCAACGCGCGAGCCGACAGGCCACCTGTAAAGTTGCCGACACCGGGCGCAGGCCCGCCGAGCGAGAGGGACGATGGGAGTAATCGCCGCCTACCGGCGGGTGCTGGGCAACGCCAATCTCACGAGGCTGCTGTTCGGTGAGTTCGTCTCATCCATCGGCGATTGGCTGTACCTGGTCGCGCTGCTCGTCCTGGTGTGGGACGCGACCGGCGGCGACACCGTCGCCCTGGGCATCATCGGCGCGGCGCGCATCCTGCCATACGTCCTGCTGTCGATCCCGGCGGGAATCGTCGCCGATCGCTTCGACCGGCGCCGCATCCTGCTCGTCACGGACATCGTCCGCGGCCTGCTGATGCTGGTCATCGCCACCGCCGTGTACCTCCAGATGTCGATCTGGATCATCGTGGCGCTGGCGATCACCGCGACCTGTTTCTCAGCGTTCTTTGGGCCCGCGCTGGGCGCGTACCTGCCATCACTCGCGCGCGATGAATCGGAGCTGGGGCCGGCGAACAGCGCCTGGTCGAGCCTCGTGAGTCTTGCCTTCTTCATTGGCCCGGCGGTGGCGGCGCTGTTGCTTACGCTGGGCTCACTGGTGGTCGCGTTCATCCTCAACGCGCTGACCTTCGCGGTCGTCGCGGTCGTGCTCTTTGGCCTGCCGTCGAAGGAGCCCGAGGTGAAGGCTGCCACCACCGATTCGGCCGAGTCGGCCAAATCCTCCCAGATTGGACTGCGCGAGGCGCTAAGCCCGATCACCCGGCCGTTGCTGGGGCTGACCGTGCTCAACGTGGTGGTCGGCTTCGTCTGGGGCGGGATGGGCGTCATCACCGTGATCCTGTCGGTCCAGATCTTCCACATCGACGAGGCGACCGGAACGGGCCTCCTCAACTCGGCGATCGGCGTCGGTGGGCTGCTGGGTGCGGTGGTGGCGAGCGCGCTTGTTCTGCGCCGCCGCCAGGGACCGCCGCTGGTCCTGGGTGCCGCGGCGCTTGGCGTGGGTCTGGCGCTACTGGGCTACGTGCCGGACTTCGCTCTGGCCCTCGCGGCGCTGGGCTTCGCGTCCGCCGGGGCGTTGCTCGTCGAGATAGTGATGACGACGCTGCTCCAGCGCATCGTGCCCGACGCGGTGCGTGGCCGCGCGCTGGGCCTCATCGACACGGCTTACGTCCTCTTCTACGCGGCCGGCGCTTTCGCGATCCCCATCATCGCGTCCGGTCAGGCCGCACTGGTGCTGCTCGTCTCGGGCGTGGCGATCGCCATCGCGGGCGTCGTGAGCTTGTTGATGCTGGGCGCCTACGCCATCCAGCAACCCGCCAAGGACGCACGCGGGCGGCTGGCTGAAGTGGCTCTGTTCGCAGGACTGCCGCCGGCTCGCCTGGAGAGGGCGATGAGCCGCGCCAGCCTGCGCGACGTCAGGCAGGGCACAACGATCATCCGCCAGACAGACGCGGCGGACTTCTTCTACGTCATCAACAGTGGTCGCGTGGAGGTAACCCAGACCGACGCGAGCGGCGCGAGCCACCTGCTGCGCCAGATGGGTCCAGGCGAGTTCTTTGGTGAGATCGGACTGCTGTCGCGCGTTCCGCGCACGGCGACCGTCGTCGCCTTGACCGACTGCACGCTCGTGGCGCTCGACGGACCGGCCTTCCTGGAGCTCGTGGAATCTGGGTCGGGCTTGACTTATACGATGCTCGACATTCACCGTGGCGCAGTAAGCGCCGCCGGTGAGGCCTCGTAAGCCATGGACGACAACTTCGCTGTTGATGCGCTGGCGCGCTGTCCGCTCTTCGAGCACGCGTCGCGCAACATTCTTGAGTCGCTTGCCCAGCGGTTGCGGCGGCGACGGTTCCGGCGCAACGAGGTGATCTTTCACCAGGGCGACCCCGGTGACGCGCTGCACATCGTCGCCGCCGGCGCGGTCAAGATCCTGCTGCCGTCGGCAGAGGGTGACGAGGCGATCATCGCCACGCTCCGCCCGGGCGACTTCTTTGGCGAGCTGGCGCTGCTCGATGGCGCGCCGCGCTCGGCGACCGCGACGGCGCTCGATCAAGCGGACACACTCGTGCTGCCGCGGCCGGTCTTCATTGAGCTGCTCGACTCGCTGCCGGGGTTGCGCGACGCGCTCCTGGCAGGACTTGCCCATGAGCTGCGCCGCCTCACGGGCCATGTGGAGGAGCTCCACTTCCTCGATCTCGCCGGCCGGCTCGCCATGCGCCTGAGCCGCTTGGCCAGCGAATCGTCGCCCGGCGCGACCGGTGAGATCAGGCTCGACTGGCCGTACACGCAGTCGGACCTGGCGGCGATGATCGGCGGCACTCGCCAGAGCGTGAACCGGCTGCTGTCCGAGCTTGTCGACGACGGCCTCATCCGGATCGAGCCAGATGCGCTCTTCATCACCGACGCCGCCGAGCTCGCCCGGCGCGCCGAACGCTGATGATCTCGAACACTGAGGAGGGGAATCGGGACTAGACCTGCGCTCACTGGACATTCATGCTGTCGCGTATTCGACAGCCAGCCTGTCCGCTCGTCGGTTGCCGGGGCCACCGCCGTGATCGATTCTTCAAACAGCAAGTCAACCCACAGGGAGGTATTTATCAAAGTGAGCAAGCTGGATAAGCCGGCCAAGGCGTTTCGACCCAGTGCCAAGAGCCTGAACGTGTCCCCGGTCGACGAGGATGTCGAAGGTCACGCCCATACCCTGGGCGCGTCGTCTGCCAAGACGATGGGCGCCTCGAACGCCAAGACGATGGGCGCCTCGAGCGCCAAGAACCTGGGCGCTTCGAGTGCCAAGACGTATGGCAGCTCGTCTGCCAAGACGCTCGGCGCGACGGGCGACGATGACGTCGAGGGCCACGCCAAGAATCTAGGCGCGTCGAACGCCAAGACGATGGGCGCCTCGAACGCCAAGAACCTGGGCGCCTCCAATGCCAAGACGTATGGCAGCTCGTCTGCCAAGACGTATG
>DAIERN010000122.1 GCA_027346765.1 Chloroflexota bacterium
ATCCGGCTGTTCGCCAACATGACCGCGCTCGAGAACGTGCTCGTGGGCATGCACTCGCGAATGCATGCGACGCTGCTCGACGCTGCCCTGCGGCGCCGACGCCACAGGACGGAAGAGGCTCAATCGCGCGAGGAAGCCCGCAAGCTGTTGCGCTACGTCGGATTGCGTGGGGATGATCTCCTGGCACGCAACCTGCCCTATGGCGACCAGCGTCGCTTGGAGGTTGCTCGGGCGCTCGCCAGCAAGCCGAGGCTCTTGCTCCTCGACGAGCCCACGGCAGGCATGAATCCGGTCGAGACCGGCGAGCTGACGGCGCTCATCAGCAAGATTCGCAGTGACCTGGGCATAACCGTCCTACTGATCGAGCACGATATGCGGGTCGTAATGGGCGTCAGCGACCGGGTTACTGTGCTCGATCACGGCGAAACGATCGCCGAGGGCACGCCAGAGGAAGTGCGCGCGAATCCCAAGGTCATCGAGGCCTACCTGGGAGCACCCACAGCATGACCGCGCAGGCCCTCGACACGGGAACCGCGACCGCTCCGCAGCCGCAGGGCACCGACGCCCTGCTCGAGCTGCGCGGCGTACACACCTACTACGGCCAAATCCACGCGCTCCAGGGCATAGACCTGGTGGTCAAGCGCGACGAGATCGTGACCCTGATCGGCTCCAACGGCGCCGGCAAGACGACCACTCTCAAGACCATCAGCGGGCTGCTGCATCCGCGTGAAGGCCATGTGCTGTTCGAAGGCCGCGACATCAGCCACACGCCTGCCCATGAGCTGGTCAAGCAGGGCATTGCCATGGCCCCTGAGGGCCGGCGCATCTTCTCGCGCCTGACCGTGCTGGAGAACCTGCAGATGGGCGGCTTTACGCGCACCGGCGCGGAACGCGTGCAGGACCTTGAGCGCGCCCTGACCCTCTTCCCGCGGTTGGGCGAGCGCCTCAGCCAGCATGGCGGGTCGCTGTCGGGCGGCGAGCAGCAGATGCTGGCGATCGCCCGCGCCTTGATGTCGCGGCCGCGCCTGCTCTTGCTGGATGAGCCGTCGCTTGGGCTGGCGCCCATCCTAGTGCAGCAGATCTTTCAACTGATGAAGCAGATCCGGGACCTGGACACGACCATCCTGCTCGTAGAGCAGAACGCGCAGCAGGCGCTGGCCGTGGCCGACCGCGGCTACGTGCTCCAGACGGGCAAGGTCATCCTGGCCGACTCAGCGGCCGCGCTCGCGGCCAATGTTGACGTTCGGCGCGCATATCTGGGCGAGATCTAGCGGCGCCTCCCTAAAAGGGCGGCTGCCGGTACCAGACGGTGGCCCGGTTCCAGTCGGGATAGCCCGTTCGGCCAACCGCCACGGCTAGTCCGCCGTCGGGTGCCACCGCCATGCCGGTTATCTGCCCGCCTGAGAACGACGGCTCCCAGGTCGCTTCCGACCAGACCGAGTCGTCCTCCGCAAACCACGTCACGGCGGAGCCCTTGCCCGCGTCGGATCGCCAGCCGCCCACCAAGAGGCCAGTCGGTGCAGCAACTACTGCCCGCATCCGCAATGGCAGCTCGTAGTAGTGGAATGCCGGCTGATCGGCGATCGCGGTCCAGGTCAGCCCATCCGCCGACGTCCAGGCATCAGCGCCCATGTCGCGGCCGTTCTTGCCCACCGCGATGAGCCCACGAGGCGTCGTTTCGACCGAGGCAATCGCGCCATCGTCATTGGGCGTGATGGCGGCACGTCGCCAGCCCGTAGATCGAGTCCAGCGCCAAGCTGCGGCTGGTCCATAGATTGGATCGCCGCCTGTGCCAACGGCGATGATCGCGTCGCTGAGCACGCCAAGACCCCAGATGCGACCGCCGTCGAACACGCCCGCGGGCGGCTTGTCCAAGTGCCACGCCAGGCCATCTTCCGAACGCCACACGGCGGCCGACGCAGTGCCGTGCAGGGGATCATCGCGATAGCCGCCGGCGACGAAGCCGCCATCGAAGGCAATCACCGACGTCATCCCGCCCGCGGCGTAGTCGACATGCAAATCCGACTGATCGGGCGCCTGTTGCCAGGCCTGGCCTTCGAATGCCCACACGATGGCGCCGCTGTGCTGGAGACCGACCACTACGGTGCGCGTGCCATCGCTCGCCACGCTCACGGCAGACGAGCCGGCTGATACGGGGAAGCCAGCGACGGGCGTCCAGCTCCGACCATCGCTGGACGACAGGGCGATTGCAACGGGCGGGGGCTGCTGCACGCCCACGGCGATGAACCCAGCGGGCCAGTTGCTGACGGCAAAGAGCTGGTTCTCAGCGAGGAAGTGGCACGGGTGGCATTGGTAGCCCGGACTCAGGCTGGGTGCATCCAATACGGTCCGCGGGCTGCTTGATAGCTGCCTCAACCCAGGGAGCGGCTGCCGCGGTGGGCGGCGCCGGCGTCAACGGGCTCACGGTCGGAGACGACACAGTGGCGCACGCGGCAAGCGTCAGGACGGCCGTGACCGACGCGGACAGCAGCGCGAAGAGGCGCATGTTGCGGCGCAGAATACGATCGTCGCGGTGGCCCCGCCTGCTGCAAACGAGCCAAGCCCACCCCCCGTCCGCGTGGAGAAGACGGGCCGGGTACCGGTGCGGCTGCTCGTCGGCGTGGCGGTTGTGGTTGTCGCGGTTTCCGTCGCCGTGTTGAAGCCATGGGGCATGGCGGGGCCGGATCGAGCCTACGCGGGCGGCTTTGACGTTGGCTTTCCCGCGCCTACGGACTCACCGGAAAAGGCGGCGCGCAACGAAGTGTTGAGCAGGGCGCTGTGCGGTCGGCCGCAATACTGGCGACTGGTCACGATGGAGACGAGCGCGCTGGGCAACACGCGGACGATGTACGGCATCGTGCCGGCAACCGCGACCGGCCCGACCGACCGGTCGATACCAACCGCGAATCTGCATGCCGATAGGCTGATCGGCATCGGCGTCTGCAGCCCTGCGCAAGCGAACCCGAGCCTGCTCAGCCCGGTCACCGGCGTCACGGTATGGAGCGTGCCGCCGGCCGGCGAGCTCCGCCGCTTCGATGACATGCCGGTCCTCGATGAGGCCCTCAACGAGCTGGGCGAGGCCTACTTTGGTCCGCCGCGGACGGAGACCGACCCCTTTCTCGCCGGCAGCACCATTCCCACCTGGCCGCCGGGCCGCTACGTCATCCAGATCGACCGCGCTGACACGGCCGGCGTGACGCTGTGGATCGCACTCGATTTCACGCTGCCAATTCGCCCCGCTGAGCCTCAGCGGCCGCTCTAGCGCGCGGCGAGGACGCGCCGCAGGAACTGCTTGGTGCTCTCCTCGCGCGGATCGTCAAGCACCTGTTCGGGCGGGCCCTGCTCGGCGATCACGCCGCCGTCCATGAACACGACTCGATCGGCGGCCTCGCGCGCGAAGTGCATCTCATGGGTGACGACGATCATCGTCGTGCCCTCGTGGGCGAGCTCCTCCATGACCTTCAGCACCTCGCCGATGAGCTCGGGATCCAGGGCCGAGGTGGGCTCGTCGAACATCAGCACTTTGGGCCCCATGCACAGCGCGCGGGCGATGGCGACGCGCTGCTTCTGGCCGCCCGAGAGGCGCGCCGGGTATTCGTCACGCTTCTCGAGCAGCCCGACCTTGTCGAGGTACTTCTCAGCAGTCGCAACGGCCTCATCGCGGCCGATCCCCTTGACCTTGCTCGGTGCCTCGATGCAGTTCTGGAGAACGCTCATGTGCGGGAAGAGGTTGAACTCCTGGAAGAGCATCCCGGCCCGTAGCCGGATCTGGCGGATCTCCTCGCGGTGGCCCTTCTGCCGCTTGCCAAGCGGGTCGGCCTGAACGCGCATGCCGTCGACCTCGATCGTGCCCAGCGTGGGCTCCTCGAGGAAGTTGATGCAGCGCAGCAGCGTCGTCTTGCCGCTGCCCGAGCGGCCGATGAGCATGACTGCCTCGCCCTGCCAGACGTCGAGGTCGACGCCGCGCAGCACGTGCAGGTCACCGAAGAACTTATGTACGCCCTGTGCCCGGACGATGACCTCGCCCAGGTGCGGCGGCATGGTTGCCAGCGGGTAGGTCGGATGCTGGTCAGTGCTCATCGGTCACCGCGCGCCATACGCCGCTCGAGTCGCTCTTGGAAGAGCGACAGGACGATGGTGATCACCCAGTACACCGCCGCCGCCAGCATCAGCGTTTCCATGTTGCGGAAGTTGGCCGTGCCAATGCGCTGCGCCCGCCACAGCAGCTCCTGGACGCCGATGACCGACACGAGCGCCGAGTCCTTGGTCATCGCGATGAACTCGTTGCCGATTGCCGGGATGACAATACGCACGGCCTGGGGCAGCACCACCCGGCGCATGACCAATCGTTCGCGCATGCCCAGCGCCTCAGCCGCTTCGCGCTGGCCCCGCGGCACGGCCTGGATACCGGCGCGGAACACCTCGGTCATGTAGGCGCCGTAGTTGAAGGCCAATGCGAAGATGCCCAGGACGATGACCGGAACGTCCGCGGCCGGGGGGAAGACCTGCGGCAGCGCGAGGTAGACGAACACGATCTGGACGATCAGCGGCGTGCCGCGCACGAGCGGAAGAGAGGCGGGGTCGAGCTTGCGCAGCTTCGCGAGTTCACGCGGCGCGAGCAGCGCGCTGTCGATCTGCGACACCACGCCCGACAGGTCGCGGATCGCGCCGTCGCGGTCGAGCAGGCGGGACTCGCGCAGCTCGGCGAGCCGCAGGCGCAGATCGTCGCGAATCCGATCGACCGCTCCGAGCAGCCGCTCCTTCGGCGTGACGTAGTGCGTGCCGGGATACACCGTGAAACGCGGCACCTTGCGCGCGATCGCGCCAGTGAGCGGATCGAACAGCGCAAGGGACTCGATGCTGTCGTC
>DAIERN010000123.1 GCA_027346765.1 Chloroflexota bacterium
AGACGTCGCCGCTCGCGCGGAGCTTGTCGATCGCGCGCGCCACGTGGCCTTCCGTATGGAGCGAGCCCTCACTCTTCCAGATGTCGAAGCGCACGCCCAGGTTGGCGAGGCTCTGCTCAATGCCGGCACGGATCTGCTCCGACGCCCACTCGCCCAGGATCCAACCGGCGCGGTCAGGCTCCGATTCGGACTTGTGCCAGACGTTGGCCGGAAGGCTTTGGGCAAGCGGGCCGACATAGTCGCCGTGGTAGCCGTCGTCGGGCACCGGCTGGCCGCGCTTGAGTGCCTGCACGGTCAGTCCCAGCTTCTCGACCTGGGCGCCGGAGTCGTTGAAGTAGTACTCGCGCGTGACTTGGTGGCCCACGGCTTCCAGGACGCGGCACAGCAGATCGCCGACGAACGCGCCGCGCGCGTTGCCCACGGTGAGCGGCCCGGTGGGGTTGGCACTGACGAACTCGACGTTGATCTTCTGGCTCTGCGCGAGCGGGGCGCGGCCGTAATCGAGGCCTGCGGCGCGAATGGAGTCCGCGGCGCTCTCGACGTAGCCCGGCGCCAACCAGATGTTGACGAAGCCCGGCCCCGCGACGTCGACCTTGCTGATCAGGTCATCGCCGCTGCCGATTGCCGCGGCGAGCACCGCTGCGATCTCGCGCGGCGGGCGGCCCATCTTGCCGGCCATCTTGAGCGCGGCGTTGGTCGCGTAATCGCCGTGCTCCGGTGAGCCCGGGCGCGTCACCTCGAAGCTGACCGGCGGCTCGGGCGGGAATGGCGGCAGGCGCCCGTCTTCGACCGCGGCCACGAACGCCGCAACCACGCGGTTTCGAACAAGGTCGCGCGTCGTGTCCATTGACGCGAGCCTAACCGATGTTGAGCGTCATCCCCGGTTGGGCGAGGTCGACGGGCCCGTTGAACTCCTTGGCCGCGGCGGCAATCAGCGCGTCGCGGCCCGCCCGATCGTGGAAGTGGGTCAGCACCAGCCGCGCGGCACCAGTCCGTGCGGCGACACCGCCCGCCTCGCCGGCAGTGAGGTGGATGCCCGGCGAATCGCGCACGACGCCGAAGCCGGCCTCGCACAACAGCACGTCACCTTCTCTGACGAGCGGCAGCAGATCATCGGGCTCGCCGCAGTCGCCGGAGTAGACGACGCCCGGTCCATGGCCGGCTGCGGCGGACACGCGGAAGGCGAAGGAATCGGGGATGTGCGTCACGTGGCGCGCTTCGATCCGAAGGTCGCCCACGGCGAACGAGCCCGGAGTGAGTGCGTTGCCCTTGAGATCGGCCAGGAAGTCGGGCGGCAGGCCCGGCTCAGAGTAAGGCTGTTGGAATTCACTGAATCGGCGGCGCAAGTCGGTTGGGCCGAAAAGCGCGGGGCCATAGCCGCGATTCCCGTAACGCGTCCAGTGGCGCAGCGGGATGAGATCGACGTTGTGGTCGGCGTGCATGTGGCTGATGACGACGGCCGCGACCCTGGCGGGCGAGGTGTAGCGCCAGAGCTGGGCGAACGAGCCCTGGCCCAGGTCGAGCAGGATCCGCGTTTCGCCATCTTCCACGAGATAGCTCGACGACGAGCGATCCGGATCGGTCGAGTACGCCGCGGCGCAGCCAACGACCGTGACTTTCACTGCCAGGCTTCCTCGATGCGCTCGACCAGCTCGGCGAGCGAATCGACGACGAGCATCCCGGGCGGAGGTGTATCCGTGGTGATCGCCGCCCACGGCCCGCGCCTGATCCAGACGGGACGCATGCCGGCGGCAGCCGCGGGGCCCACATCGTTGTCGAGCCGGTCGCCCACGTAGGCGACGCTCTCGGGCGCGGGGTTGCCGATCAACCGCAGCGTTTCGCGGAAGAAGGCCTGGTCGGGCTTGTGTACGCCCATCTCTTCGCTCATCGCCATGACGTCGGCGCGAACGCCGATGAAGCGCAGCTCCGCTGTGCGCTCGGCCGGCTGGTTGGCGATGATCGCCAGCCGGTAGCCCGCGGCGCGGAGGGCGTCGATCGCCGGCAGGGCGTCCGGGTACAGGTCGCGCTCCTGGAATCCGGCGTATGCCGCGGTGAATCTGGCGCGGTAGCGCTCGCGGTCGGTGAAGCCGAGGTACTCGAACGCCTCTTGGAGCGGCCGTCCGCGGGCCAGCATCGCGCCGATCGCGGCGATGAACGTGAAGTGGGTGACGCCTAGGACGTCAGCCCACGTCTCCCACACGCGTGTCTCGTCGATGAGCGTCTCACCCACGTCGAGGCAGACCCACCGATCGCCTGCTGCGGCCACTAGATGTGGTTCACGAATAGGTTGTTGACAGTCGAGAGTCCCCCGAAACTCGGTGTGGGTATGCAAACCGCACCGAAAGGGAGACTCTCGTGGCACATCGTAGGGCCAGGCTGACCGTGTTCGGCAGGCAACTGCTGGTCGATCGCGTGATCGTCGATGGCTGGCCGGTGGCGCATGCGGCCGAGGCGGCAGGGGTGAGCCGGCAGACAGCTGGCAAGTGGGTGCGCCGCTTCCGCGAAGGTGGAACCAGGGCGCTCGAGGACGGCAGCTCGCGACCGCACCGTTCGCCGCGCGCGCTGCCCGAGGAGCGAGTTGCAGCCATCCTCGTCGCCCGCCACGAGCTGGGCTATGGACCGCACCGCCTGGCGCCGATCGTCGACGTGCCGCGCTCGACCAATCGGCGATGTCCTGCGCCGGCACGGCCTCTCGCGTCTGGCTGACCGCGACCGGCCGACTGGTATCCCCATCCGCTACGTTCGGAAGCGTCCCGGCGAGCTGCTCCACATCGACGTCAAGAAGCTCGGGCGCATCCCCGATGGCGGTGGGCACCGCTTCCGCGGGCGCGGCTGCGGCACCCCCCGGGCGCACGCCGGGTATGACTTCATCCACCAGGCGATCGACGACGCTAGTCGGGTCGCCTACGTGGCGGTCTTCGATGACGAGCGCGGCCCCACCTGCGCCGCGTTCCTGCGTCAGGCGGGGGCCTTCTTCGCCCGCCTCGGCGTGCGCATAGAGCGCGTCATGACCGATAACGCGCTCAACTACCGCCGCTCGCGCGACTTCAGTGAGGCGATGGTCGAGCTGGGTTCCCGCCACAAGCCGATCAAGCCGTTCCAGCCGTGGGTCAACGGCAAGAGTGAGCGCTTCAACCGAACGATGGCCGAGGAGTGGGCCTACGCCCGGCCCTACGCCTCCAACGCCGAGCGCCTGGCCGCTCTGCAGCCCTGGGTCTACGACTACAACCATCGTCGCCCACACACTGCGTTGGGAGGACTCACGCCGATGCAGTTCCTTGTCAACAACGTGTCCGTGAACCACAGCTAGCGCCCGGGTCGGTCAGTTCGCGCGGCGCGAACGCGAGCATCTTATGGCCACGATCGCCCCAACCGCGGCGAGGAAGGCGACCAGCCCGCCCAGGAAGTCGTTGCCCGACCCAAAGACCGGCAGCAACCTGGTTGTCGGTGCCAGGAACGGCTTGGCCACCAGGATCGCCGCCATCGTCAGGTCCTCCGCCTGAACGTGGCTGGCCGCCGCCGTCAGCCAGCGGGAAGGTCGGCCGTTACCGCTCTCTTCGATCGTCACCGTATTCTCGCCCTGTGAACTCGCTGCGCGGCACTCTCGACGCGTTCCTCGCGCGCCTCGCGACCGTCGGCGCGCTCCCGACCGACGACCAGGAGAAGCGCCTCCAGAAGGCGCTGCTCGTCCTGCTCGCGATCGTCATCCTGCCCGTCTCGTTCGTGTGGGCGGTGCTGTATCTGGCGCTGGGCGCCTGGACCGGCTGGATCGCGGTCCTGTACGCGGTCATCTCCATCGCTTCGATCGCGCTCTTCGCCCGGACGCGCAGCTTCGACCTGTTGCTCAACATCCAGTTGCTGGACATCCTGCTGAGCCCGACGGTGAGCATGATTCCCATCGGCGGCTTCCTGACCACTGGCGGAGTGGGCATCTGGGGCATCCTCGCGCCGCTGGGCGCGCTGGTGTTTCGCGGCCCGGCAAGCGGCATCCGCTGGTTTATCGCCTGGGTGATCGCCTTCACCGCCAGCGGCGCGACCGGAGCGCTCATCGTGAATGGCGCGAACCCGTTCCCAAACTGGTTCTCAAACCTGATGATCCTGCTCAACCTCACCGTGAGCGGGGCGACGATGTTCATCCTGCTCGCGCTCTTCGCCAAGCAACGCGCAGATGCCCAGACAGACCTCCGCGTGGAGCACGAGCGGGCGGAGAGCCTGCTCCTGGCCATCCTGCCCAGCGCCATCGCCGATCGGCTCAAGGTCCAGCCGGGCACCATCGCCGACCAGTTCGAGACCGTGTCCGTCCTCTTCGCCGACGTGGTCGACTTCACCCCCAGATCGCAGGGCCTGCCGGCAGCGGAGGTAGTCGGCATGCTCGACCGTCTGTTCGGGGAGTTCGACCGGCTGGCCGACAAGTACGACCTGGAGAAGATCAAGACCATCGGGGACGCCTACATGGTTGCGGCAGGCGTACCGACTGGCCGGCCCGACCACGCACAAGCGCTGGCCAACCTCGCCCTGGACATGGTCGCGGCGACCGCGCCGGGCGGCGCCGTGGGAGATCTCCGGCTGCAGCTCCGGATCGGGATCAACAGCGGGCCGGTGGTCGCGGGGGTGATCGGCCGGAAGCGCTTCTTGTACGACCTGTGGGGCGACGCCGTGAACACCGCGTCGCGGATGGAGAGCGGCGGGGTGCCGGACCGGATCCAGGTG
>DAIERN010000124.1 GCA_027346765.1 Chloroflexota bacterium
GCCGTCGGTCGTCTCGAATGTGCCCACGGCCGACGCGGCAACCCACATCCGGTTGGCGTCGGTGGGGTGGGTCACGATCGAATGCAGGCACAGGCCGCCGTTGCCCGGCGTCCAGTCCGGCCGTGACGGGTGCTCGCGCAGGCCGGCCACGTGGGCCCAAGTCTGGCCATGATCGTCGCTGCGGAAGAGACCGGCCGGCTCAACCCCGGCAAACACGGTGCCGTTCGCGCCGCTATCGGCGAGCTTCCAGATCGTCGTGATCTTGGGATCCTCGGCGCCCTCGCCGTACGTGAGCCCGGCACTCGACTGCGTCCATGACTCGCCGTTGTCGACGCTCTTCCAGACCGACGGTCCGTACCAGTTGTTGCCGCCACCGGCGTAGAGCGTCCCGTCCGCGGCACGGATGAAGTCATGCGTCGGCCAGTTCTGGCAGAACGGGCCACGCAGCCGCCAGTCTCGCCGCGCTTCGTCGCTCTCGAGGATAAAGGCACCCTTCTTGGTGCCGACCAGGACTTCGACGCGCTTTGTCATGGGGCGCAATTTAGCAGCGGGACGAATGACCATCGGCCGCCACTCATGAGCCAAAGGCCCCTCGCCCAGCCCACCGATTCCGGGTTCCCCTTACGATCACCATCAGAGTTAGTCGAAGGAGCACCTTTCATGGCTTATCCCACGCCGGCCGCATCGGTCAGCGAGCTCATGGCCGCGCTGACCGGCAGCGCCCACGTCAGCGACGGTCAGCTCGTCGTTGATGACGAAGCGCGCCTGCGCGACGATGGGATTCGCGCCCTGGCCTGGTCGGCGACGTTCAGCGCGGACAAGGACGTCATCGAAGGCGCGCGCTGGATCGTCTGGGAAGCGTCGCAGCTGCTCGGTTCGCCGTCGGCCAGCATCCAGGAGCTGTACATGGCGCGCGGCCGGGGCGAGGTCCACGGCTTCACCGTGCCGGCGGTCAACCTGCGCACCCAGGTCTTTGACATGGCGCTCACGATGTGCCGCGCGGCACAGGCAATCGACGCGGGCACGATCGTCTTTGAGCTGGCGCGGAGCGAGCAGGAATACACCTTCCAGCGGCCGGGCGAATACATCACGAGCGTCCTGGCAGGCTGCATCGCGGCGGGCTGGCGGGGGCCGGTCTTCGTCCAGGGCGATCACTACCAGTTCAACGCGGCCAAGTACAAGGCCGACCCAGAAGCCACGGCTGAAGGCATCCGCAAGCTGACCCGCGAAGCGCTCGCAGTCGGCTATGGCAACATCGACATCGACTCGTCGACGCTGGTTGACCTGTCATTGCCCAGCGTTGACGAGCAGCAGCGCACCAACTACCAGCGCGCGGCCGAGATCAGCGCGCTCATTCGCCAGAACGAGCCTCCGGGCATGACCGTCAGCATCGGCGGCGAGATCGGCGAAGTCGGCAAGGAGAACTCGAACGAGGCAGAGCTGCGCGCCTATCTCGACGGCTACCTGGCCGAGCTTCGCCGCCTCGCCGGTGATGACGCGGTGGGCATCTCCAAGGTGAGTGTCCAGACCGGCACGTCACACGGCGGCGTGCCGCTCCCCGGCGGCGGCGTCGCGAGCGTCAAGCTCGACTTCGGAACGCTCGAGCGGCTGTCAGCGGTAGCGCGCTCATACGGCTTGGCCGGTGCGGTCCAGCACGGCGCGTCCACGCTGCCCGACGAGCTGTTTCACCACTTCCCCAAGGTCGAGACGGCCGAGATCCACCTCGCCACGGGCTTCCAGAATGCCCTCTACGACCATCCCGCCTTCCCGCGTGAGCTGCTGGCGGAGATCGAGGCGTGGTGCGACTCCAACTGCGCCGATGAGCGCAAGCCCGGCGAGGCCGCCGACGTGTTCCTCTACAAGACGCGCAAGAAGGCGCTGGGCCCGTTCAAGCGGACGCTATGGGAGCTGCCGACCAAGGACGAGATCCTGGCCGACCAGCACAAAAAGCTCAGCTTCCTGTACCAGCAGCTGGGCATTGCCGGGTCAATGGAGATGGTGGCGCGCTACGTGAAGCCGGTACGCCGCTCGCGTCCGGCGCCGGCGTCGCTTGCCACCGTTGAGGCCGCCCGCTGATGGCGCTCTCAGAAACCGCGGTGATGGACGCGCTGCGCACGGTGCAGGAGCCCGAGCTGGGGCGCGACATCGTGACCCTCAACATGGTCAAGGACCTCGACGTCTCCGACTCGGCCGTCTCGCTCAAGATCGAGCTGACCACTCCAGCCTGCCCGCTCAAGGACGAGATCGAGCGCAACGTCCATTCCGTGCTGGGCGACATTGGCGCCAAGGAAGTGACCGTCACCTGGGGCGCGATGGTCCGTCGCGCGCAACCGGCGCAGGCGCAGCAGCTGCTGCCCGGCGTCAAGAACATCATCGCCGTAGCGTCGGGCAAGGGCGGCGTGGGCAAGAGCACCGTGAGCGCCAACCTGGCCGTTGCGCTGGCGATGGAGGGCGCGTCCGTTGGCCTGCTCGATGCCGACATCACCGGTCCGAACATTCCGCTGATGCTGGGCGTGGAGGGCGCCCCGGCCGCCAGTGCAGAGGGCAAGATCACGCCGCTCGAGCGCTACGGCGTCAAGGTCATTTCGATCCAGTTCTTCGTGCCTGAGGGCCAGCCCATCGTCTGGCGCGGGCCGTTGGTCGGCGGCGCGATCCAGCAGTTCCTGCGCGACGTCGATTGGGGCGAGCTCGACTACCTGGTGATCGACCTCCCGCCGGGCACCTCCGACGCGCAATTGACTTTGGCGCAGGCGGTCCCGATCTCCGGCGCGCTGCTGGTGACCACACCGCAGGACGTCGCTCTGGCGGACGTGGGCAAGGCGCTGGCGATGTTCCGGCGCATGAGCGTGCCGGTCATGGGCATCGTCGAGAACATGAGCAACTTCATCTGCCCGCACTGCGGCGAGGCGACCGAGATCTTTGGTCGCGGCGGCGGGCAGCGCTTCGCGCAGCGCAACGAGCTGGAGTACTTCGGCGGGGTGCCGATCGACGTCAAGGTCCGCCAGGGCGGCGATGCCGGCGTGCCCGCTGTCGCTCAGCGCGAGCCGGGCCCGGCCGCGGAAGTGCTGCGCGCCCTCGCGCGCCAGGTCGCGGCGCGCATGAGCGTCCGCGCCGCGCAGGCCGCTCCGGCAATCACGATTTCCTAGATCGCCGGCAGCCAGGCCGCGGCGCTGGCAGCGGGCGCCCCACCTATGCGAATTGCAATGTGGCGACCGTTAACGAGATTGCCGGTGGCGGCTGGTCGACACATCCGCACGAAGCTGGCTGACAACACGGTCTAAACCTCCGCGTGTCTGCGATTTGAGGAAGTCGGACCAGTTCCGACCTGTTTAACGGTGGCCACGCTGCAATTAGCGCGTGTCAGGACGCCGGCCGCCAAAGGAATTGCCACAGGGCCGCGGCACAAGCAATGGCCGCGCGGCGGCGACCCTCGTCGCCCGCCAGAAAGGCGACCCGGGTCATTTCCTCCGTGCCGTGTGCCGTGCTGATGGCGATGCGGACGTGGGTGTCCTTGTCCTGACGCGCGAGCAGCGCGACACCGATGTCGGCGTGGCCCAGCTCACGCACCGCTCGTGCGTAGTGGCCCAGATCACCCGCGGCATGGTGAAGGTTGTCCGCGTCGGCCACGAGCTCGCCAAAGCGCAGATATGGCGCGCCGCCAAGCAGCGCCTGCAGCTGGCCGGCCGTTCCCAGCTCGACCGTCGCCAGGGTGCGGCCGCCAAGTCGGCTGCCCAAAGCGTCGACCCATGTCTGGTCGCCCTCGGCAAAGATGAACTCACCCACCTGGGTGCGCAGCCGGCTGACCATTTCGTCAACAAGGGCTTGCGCGGATAGTCGGCCGTCCGCGACTGCGCTCACGACGACATCGACCGCGTCCGACCGGGCGTAGGTCGCCACCTGCGGATTGGCCTCGCGCAGGACGTCCTCGCCGATCAACGCGACCAGCGCGGACTCACCCACGCCGGACAAGCGCAGCGTCTGGGTCGCGCGCTCCACGCCCAGCGGCCCGCGCTGCAGCCGGGGGAGGGAGTGCTCGCGCCACATGGGCCACATCTCCCGCGGTGGTCCGGGTAGCGACGATGACCCGCCCGTCGCTCTCGACCCACCAGCCCGGCGCGGAGCCGTGCGCGTTGGGCAGGGCGATCGCGCCCTCGATGAGCCACGCCTGCTTGGTGTTGGCGTCGGGCATCGGTGCGCCGCGGCGGGTGAACATCGTCTCGATCTGGGCCAGCAGCTCTGAGTCGACGCGCGGCTCCAGCCCGCACGCGGCGGCGATAGCCTCGCGCGTCAGGTCGTCCGGCGTGGGCCCCAGGCCGCCAGTCGTCAGGACAATGTCAGCGTCCGCCAACGCGCCGGCGACAGCGCTCGTCGCAATCGCCAGGTCGTCGGGCAGCGCCACGCTGCGCAGGACGTGCACGCCCAACGCGGTCAGCTCACGCGCCAGATCGCCACTGTTGGTGTCGCGCGTCGTGCCTGTCGTGAGCTCGCTGCCCACGGCCAGAATCACCGCGCTCTCGATCGGCCTCACCCGCTCACGGTAGCGCACAAATTGCGTTAGCAATCACCGGCTGAGAGTGCTAATCTTCAGCCGAACAGATAAGCGAGGCGCCGCCGCCTGACTCACGCGGCCGCGTCAGCAGCCCAACCATCTTCCAGAGAGGATCCTGAACCGACCATGGCCAAGCTGATCACGTATGACGAGGAAGCCCGCGCGGCAATGAAGCGCGGCATGGACGCGCTTGCCGACGCGGTCAAGACCACGTTGGGCCCCAAGGGTCGCAACGTCGCGCTCGACAAGAAATACGGCGCCCCCACCGTGACCCATGA
>DAIERN010000125.1 GCA_027346765.1 Chloroflexota bacterium
GACGATCGACAGGCCGAAGGCCGTCGGTGTGACGGCCGCGTGCCGGCGCAGCAGCGCGCGGAGCAGCACCACGCCGACGCCGGTCGCGACCAACGCCATGATCGGCGCGATCGCCCACAGCGTGGGCGCGCTGTTCTTCGTCGACATGGCCCACATCGCGGGTCTCGTCGCGGCGGGCCAGCATCCCAGCCCCTTCCCTCATGCCGATCTCGTCACGACGACCACCCACAAAACGCTCCGTGGGCCGCGCGGCGGCCTGGTCTTCTGCAAGAGCGAGCTGGCCAAGCAGGTCGACAAGACGGTCTTCCCCGGCCTGCAGGGCGGGCCACTGATGCACGTGATCGCGGCGAAGGCGGTCGCGCTTCACCTGGCCGATAGCGACGAGTTCCGCTCTGATATCGAGCGGACGGTCGCCAACGCCAAGGTCTTGGCGGCGACGCTCCAGGAGAACGGCGCCGCCGTCGTGTCCGGTGGCACGGACAACCACCTAATGCTGGTCGACGTGACGCCGCTGGGCGTCACCGGGCGCGAGGCGGAGACGCTGCTCGACGCGATCGGCATCACGGTCAACAAGAACGCCATCCCGTTCGACAAGAACCCGCCCAATATCGCGTCCGGGATCCGGGTGGGCACGCCCGCGACCACGACGCGCGGCTTTGGCGAAGACGAGATGCGCGAGATCGGTGGGCTGATCGTGCGCGCCATCGAAGGCCGCGCGGACGAAGCAGCCAAGACCGAGATCAGGGCACGCGTGCACAACATGTGCGCGCGCTTCCCGGTGCCCGGCCTGCCCACGGAGTGAGCCAGGCCGCGCTCGACGCAATACCGGTGGTCCTGGCCGCACTCATCGGGGCGGCGCTCGTCAGCTTAATGCTGACGCCGCTCACCATTCGATACGCCGCGCGACTGAGCGCTATCGACGAGCCGGACGAGGATCGGCGCGTCCACGAGAAGCCCATTCCGCGCACCGGCGGCATCGCCGTGGCCGCGTCCTTCGTGATCGTCGGCGTCGCCGGCCTGGCAATCAACGCCGTCTTCCATTTCGCGCCACCGCTGCGCGAAGTACGGACGCCCGAGCTCATTGCCCTGTTCGTGGGCGTCGGCCTGGGCGGCGTCCTGGGCTATCTCGACGATCGGCTGCAGCTCCGCGCCCGGTGGCAGTTCATCGGCCAGTTCGTGCTCGCCGCGATTGCGGTGGCGCTGGGGATCGGCATCGAGAAGTTTCCCAATCCGTTTGGCGGCGGCCCCTACGAGGTCGCCGGCGGCATGCTCGTGGACATCGCCGGCTACGGCTTCGACATCGGCGTCGCGGCGATCACCACGATCTGGATCGTGGGCATGCTCAACAGCGTCAACTTCGTCGACGGCCTGGATGGCCTGCTGGGCGGGATCGCGCTCATCGCTGTGACGACGCTGGGCATCGTGTCGCTCACCGGCGACTCGGTCCAGCCGGCGGTCGCTGTCATGTGCGGACTGATGGCCGGCGCGCTGCTGGGATTCCTGCGCTACAACTTCCACCCAGCGCGGGTGTTCATCGGCACGTCCGGCGTGTTCGCGGTGGGTTATGCCCTGGCGGTCCTCAGCGTTTTGGGCACGGCCAAGCTGGCGGTCGCGCTGCTCGTCCTGGGCGTGCCCATCATCGATACCTTCTGGATCATCATCCGGCGCACGCTCTCCGGCCGCTCGCCGTTCAGCGCCGACCGCGGCCACTTCCACCACCGGCTGCTCGACCTGGGCCTGTCGCACCGCCAGGCCGTCCTGCTGATCTACGCGATCTGCATCGTTCTGGCGGCGCTCAGCCTGATCTTGCCGGGCAGCAGCCAGATCACCGCGTTCCTGGTTATCGTGCTGGGCGGCGGCATCGTGCTCTACCTGCTCACCCGGCGCGCGCGTGAAGCGCTTGACCGATCGAGCTATGCCGAGGGGGAGGAATGACCCGCTGCTATACTCCCGCCGCGTTATCGGATCAGCAGTGAACGACGTTCCGAAGCTGGGCGCCTACTTTGCCCTGTTCTCGGAGATCGGCCTCGTCCTATTTGTGACGACGATGGCCGGAGCGCTGGCCGGCCACTGGCTGGACCTCCAGATCGGAACTAACCCAATCTTCGTCGTCGCTGGGTTTCTGGCTGGGGCGGCTCTGGGAGCCGTCGCCGACTACCGATTGATAACAAGGTTCCTAGTCAGACTGAAATAGCAGCCCAACTCCACCGCCCAGGAACGACCTTGTCGAACGAGACCCCGGACACAACCAACGTGCCTGAGACGCCCGCCGAGCGCGGGTCTACAACTCGTTTTGGCGCACGCACGGTCATCGTCGCCGCGCTCGTGCTGGTCGCCCTGCTCGACGTCATGGCGTTTGCCTTTTTCCCGCCCTTCCCGCCCGGTGAGCCCGGAGCGGAATGCGCGTTCCCGGTCTGCTTCATCAACGGCACGCTCGAATTCCCGGCGCCGCACGTGATCGTCGAGCTCACTGACAATCCCACCCCGGCCGCGGCCGGCCTGTCGATCATCGCCCAGCCCAGCATCACCTCGACCATGGTGACGATGTGGATTGTTTCCATCGCGCTCCTCCTGGTCATCGTCGCCGTAAGCCGCGGCGGGGCTGGTGTGCCGGGGCGCCTGCAGAACTTCGGCGAGTGGGCATACGAGATGATGGAGAACTTCGCGGTGTCCATCGGCGGCATTGCCGCCCGGCCCTACGTGCCCATCTTCGCGATGCTGTTGCTGCTGATCCTGTTCGCGAACTGGATCGGCCTCATCCCGCCCGTCGGCCGGGTCGAATACTTCCGCGCCCCCACCAGCGACGTCAACGCCACGATCGGCATGGCTCTGGTCTCGTTCCTGATCTTCGAGATCGAAGGCTTCCGCAAGCTGGGCGCGCGCAAGTACCTGGGCAAGTTCTTCCCCATCTACGAGTTCCGCAACGGCATCGGCGCCGGGGCGATCGCGATGTTCGTGGGCTTGATCGAGCTGATGCTCGACTTCGTCCGGCCACTCACGCTGTCAATGCGACTCTTCGGCAACATCTACGGCGGCGAGGTCGCGCTGGGGGTCGTGACCGCGCTGACGGTGTTCGTCCTGCCGGTCGCTCTGCTTGGCCTCGAATTCATGCTCAACCTGATCCAGGCGCTGATCTTCAGCATCCTGTCGCTCATGTACATCGTGCTCGCGATCGAAGATCACGGGCACGAGGAGGGCCACGTTGCCGAAGAGGCGATGGCGGCCGTCGAGGGACACCCGGTTCCCACCCCCAACCTCGCGCATTCGGTGGCGCATTCACCTGCGTCGCTGGGTCAACCAAGCAGCATCTAGATTCGTCAGCACACAGAAGGAGAGGAAACACATGGAGCACATCGGCGCAGGCCTGGCGGCCATGGGCGTCATCGGCCCCGGCATCGGCATCGGCATCCTGGCCGGCATGGCGGCGGGCGCGATCGGGCGCAATCCCGACGCGGCGGGCGCGATCCGCGGTCTCGCGATCATCCTGGCGGCGTTCGCTGAAGGCCTCGGCGTCCTGGCAATCGTCGTCGGCTTGCTGGCGATCTTCATCAAATAGGCGGATAACAGGTGGATCTGCTGGCGCTGGCCAGCCTGGCCTCCGGCTTCCAACCCGGCGCATCGGCGGCCGAGGCGGGCAGCACAGGCGTAGTCATCAACCTGTTCTGGGTGATCGCGTTCGCGGCGAACCTGATCATCTTCTTTGTCGCGGCCTGGTACCTGGGCCTGCGCAACCTGCCGGCGAACCTCGCCGCGCGGCGGGCACGCATCGAACAGTCACTGCGTGATGCCGACGCCGCGCGCGTGGAGCGCGAGAAGGCTCAAACCGAGCGCGTCGCGGCATTGACGGCTGCCCGCCGTGAGGCCGAGGAGATCCTCAGCCGCGCCCAGAAGGTGGCCGACGAGAACCGCGAACGCGACATGGCCGAGACGCGCGCCCAGCTTGAGCAGCTGCGCACGCAGGCCACCGCCGACATCGCGTCGGAAAAGGAACGTGCCCTGGCCGAGGTGCGATCGCAGGTAGCCGAGCTGGCGCTTGCGGCGGCGTCGCGCGTCGTTGGTGAGACGCTCACCGGCGATCGCGAGAAGCGCCTCGTCAATGAGTTCCTGACCGAGGTCGGGCAGAAGTAATCATGGCCCGCACACGCACCAGCACCGCTCGACGCTACGCCGAAGCGGCATTCGAGATCGCCGAACGCGATGGCACGGTCGACGCCTGGCTCAGCCAGCTATCGACCGTCGCTCAAGCCGTCGCGAATCAGGAGCTGGTCAATCACCTCGAGGATCCGCACGTGCCGCTCGACAAGCGCACGGCGGTGATGAACGAGATGCTCGGCCCGGGCATGCTGCCCCAGGTGGGCAACCTGCTTGCCCTGGCTCTCCGACGGCGCCGCCTCGAGTCGATGCCCCAGGTGGCGAGCGAATTTCGCCGGCTCTACAACAAGCGCGCCGGGATCGTCGAGGCCACCGCCACCAGCGCCCTCGCGCTCGACGACGCTGAGCTCGCCGCCCTCACCAAGCGCCTGGAGCAGATGACCGGCGCCAAGATCGAGCTCGAGACCAACGTCGACCCGAGCATCCTGGGCGGCATCCTGGTCCGTATCGGCGACACGCTCTATGACGGCAGCGTCCGCGGCCGCCTCGAACGCCTCCGCTCCCGCCTCGCGGCGGGCGCCGTCACTGCCTAACTAGAAAACGGAGAACACGCAAGAAATGGCCATCCGATCCGACGAAATCACCACCATCATCAAATCGGCGATCGACCAGTTCGACGCAGGCGTCGAGACGCGCTCG
>DAIERN010000126.1 GCA_027346765.1 Chloroflexota bacterium
CGTCTTCAAGTACAGCCCTTCCATCACGACCAGCAACAGCCCGAGCCCGATCGTGATCGGCGGGAACAGGTAGTGGAACATCAGGGTGAAGGCGAACTGCAGCCGCGCGAGGAGGACCGCATCCATGGCCGTTGGCACCTCCGCTCGTTTGAGCATAGGCAGCACAAGCTCGCCGCGCAACCGCCCGCCGGCGGCCTGCCCGGGCGGACGGGGGGCCCGGAATCGCGCACCGTGCCGCTCCGGTTAGCCGGGGTGGCGCTGCGCTACCATCGGCGCATACGGAGCCAACCATGAGCCACACCAGCAAACCGAAAGGCACGATCGCGATCCTCACCGGCGGCGGCGACGTCCCGGGACTGAACCCCGCGATCCGGGCGCTCACCGTGCGCGCGCTGCGTGACGGCTACCGGGTGCTGGGGATCCGGCGCGGCTGGGCGGGGCTCGTCGAGCTCGAGCGCGACGAGGGGAAACCTCACGACGAGCATGTGATTGAGCTCTCCGAGGAGGTCGTGAACAAGGTCGGGCGCACCGGGGGGACGTTCCTCCACACCTCGCGCACCAACCCGTCGAAGGTGGCGCAGGCGCAGCTGCCGCCGCACCTCAAGGGCAGCTACCCCGGCGACATCGTGGACGTCACCCCCGACGTGCTCGCCAACCTCGAGTGGCTGGGGATCGACACCCTCATCCCGATCGGCGGCGACGACACGCTGTCGTACTCCAAGGTGCTCGACCGCGCCGGCGTGCCACTGATCGCCATTCCCAAGACGATGGACAACGACGTGCAGGGCACCGAGTACTGCATCGGCTTCTCGTCGGCCATCACGCGCGCCAAGGAGCTCATCACGCGCCAGCGCACGACCCTGGGCTCGCACGAGCGGATCGGCGTGTTCCGCATCTTTGGCCGCGACGCGGGCTTCAGCGCCCTCTACACCGCTTATGTCACCTCCGCCCGGTGCGTGATCCCGGAGGCGCCGTTCGACCTCGATCGGCTGACCAACGTGCTCATCGAGGACAAGCGCGCCAACCCATCGCGCTACTCCTTTGTGATCGCTTCGGAGGGCGCGATCTGGCAGGGCGGGCAGCTGGCCGAGTGGGGCGAGACGGACTCGTTCGGCCATCGCCACAAGGTTGACGTCGGCTCAGCGCTGGCGGACGAGATCAAGCGGCGCAGCGGCGAGGAGACCGTCTCATCGGAGCTCACCTACGACCTCCGATCGGGCGATCCCGACTCGCTCGACACGATGGTGGCGATCACCTTCGCCAACATCGCCGTCGATCTGATCCGCGAGGGCGGCATCACCGGCCGGATGATCGGGGTGCAGGACGGCAAGTACACCCACGTGCCCATCCCCGAGCCGGGCAACCCGCGCAAGGTCGACGTCGACACGATGTATGACCTCGATCGCTTCCGGCCGCAGTACCACAACCGACTCGGCCGACCCCTCCTGCTGGGCGCGTCGCTTGGCGTGGACGCGGGCGCGCGCGCTATGGGCGAACCGGTCCTCGCCGGCTAGCGAGGGTCCAGCCGCACGACGCTCGGCCGCGGCCCCCGCATCCGGGCGGTTTCCCGCCACTTACGAACCGGTGTAGTGATATTCAGAGAAAAGGTCCGAATCCCAGTCATCTAGCAGCCGCATTGCTGGGTGACGGGAAATCCGGCCCCATGGCGTGACTAACAGCACCCCGATTGTTATGTGTCAGAGGCTGCCGGCATTCCTGGCGGGAGCCCGCGCGGCCATAGCATCCACGCATGACCTTTCGACCTGACGCCAACCTCGATCCCGGCCAGGTACGCGACATGCGCGGCGCCGGCGGTGGTCGGCGCGGCCTGCCCGGCAACTTCAGCTTTCCGGGCATGGGTGGCGGTGGGTCGGGCGGTGGCATTCCCGTCGGCGGGGGAATCGGGGGCATCATCGTGCTCCTGGTGGTGGTCGGCCTTTACCTGTACATGTCAGGAGGGTTGGGCGGCGGCACCTCGACGGGCATCCAGAACGGGCCGATCAGCTCCACCTTGCAGCAGGAATGCCGCACCGGCGCAGACGCGAACGCGCGCGAGGACTGCCGCATCGTGGGCTACGTCAACAGCATCCAGGCCTACTGGACGCAGGAGCTGCCGCAGCTGGACCGGCAATACCAGGAATCCCAGACGGTGCTCTTCACGAACTCGATCGACACCGGCTGCGGCCCGGCCACTTCCAGCACAGGACCCTTCTACTGTCCGGCAGACAAGTTCGTCTATCTCGACCTGGGCTTCTTCGATGTGCTCGTGCAGCAGCTGGGCGGATCGGCGGCGCGGCTCGCGCAGGCATACGTCGTGGCCCACGAATACGGCCACCACGTGCAGGATCTGCTGGGCGTGATCGACCGCTCGCAGGACGGGTCGACCGGCCCGACTTCTTCGTCGGTCCGCGTCGAGCTCCAGGCCGACTGCTACGCCGGCGTGTGGGCGGCGAACGCCGTCAACACCCAATACATCGAGCCGCTGAGTGAGTCGGAGATCGCGAGCGCACTGCAGTCGGCGGCGGCGGTGGGCGACGACCGGATCCAGAAGGAGTCGACCGGTCGCGTCAACCCTGAAACGTGGACTCACGGCACCTCCGCGCAGCGCCAGAAGTGGTTCTCGACCGGCTACCGCGAGGCCACCCCGGAGGCGTGCGACACCTTCAGCGGCGCGATCTAACGACGGCCGAGTGGCCCGGCGTGGCAAACTCGGCCGGACATGGCCGACTCTCCCCAAACAGCCGACTCGACCGACCTGCCCATTGCCGGCGCGAGCACTTCCGGCGCGAGCACTTCCGGCGCAAGCGCTTCCGGCGCAAGTTGCGACTGCTGCGCTGATCCGCGCATCGCCGCGCACTTCGACAACATGACCCGCCAGCGGACCGAGGGTGGCACGGTGCTGCCAGCAATGGTCGCGGTCAGCGAGCTGCTGCTGAGCCAGCTCGATGATGTCGCGGACGCTCGGCCCACGGTGCTGGAGCTGGGCTGCGGCTCTGGGGCGATGCTGGTCACCCTGTTGACGCGCGGCGCTGCGTTCGCGGATGGGTTCGACCTCTCGTCTGAGGCGATCGCCACTGCTCAGCGACGCGCGGCGGACGCGGGCGTCGGCGAGCGTGCCAATTTCCAGCTGGGCGACGCCGCCCGCGCAACCCATACCGCGCATGACTGGGTGGTCCTGGACCGCGCGATCTGCTGCTACCCGGACATGCCGGCGCTTCTTGGCGCGGCACTGTCCGCTGCGCCGCGCCGAGTCGCGTTCAGCGTGCCCACTTCGCGCGGCCTGCGCGGCCACGTCAACAGGATCCTGTGGGGCTTCGAGTCATTCCTGACGCGCTTCCGCAAAGACGAGTGCCCGGGCTACGTCCACAGCGTGGATGCGATCGAGCGGCGCCTGGCTGCTCAGGGTTTCAGTCGGCGCAGCTCCGAATCCACCCTGCTCTGGTACACCGCCGTCTGGGACCGCCCCGCCGCTTGATCGGGGCTAACGCGTCGTCCACGCGCTGTCCCCAGACACTCCACGGACGCTCCACGGCCCGTCCACCGCGATTTGCGCGGTACCACTAGAACCAGTATTACAAAATGCCACTGACCACCAGATGTTGTGGTTTCAGTCTTGACACTGTCCTACCCCTTGCCTAGCATGGAGGGATGCGGCTGGCCGGCCTGATGCCCCACATCGGCCCCGCTGGAGAGGTGAGAGGGAGAGGCACAGATGCTGCAGGCGACGGGCTCGGAGAGCACCGGTGCGACCACGACCAACGATGGCGGAGCATCTGTGATCGCCGCCAATTCGGACCTCCGCTCGGCGCTCGAGACGCATGAGACGGACCTGGCAGTCCCCATCGACGCTGAGGGTCGGTTCACCGGCCGCGGCGTGAACGGCCTGGAGTGGGATCGGCGCTGGACCCGGGCGGACGTGCACCCCTACGACGAGATCACCTGGGAGCTGCGCACCGCAGAGATCAAGAACGAGTCGGGCAAGACCGTTTTCGTTCAGGACGACATCGAGGTGCCGTCCTTCTGGAGCCAGCTCGCGACCAACGTCGTGGTCAGCAAGTACTTCCGCGGCCACGTCGGCACCCCGCAGCGCGAGCGCAGCGTCAAGCAGCTCATCGACCGCGTCGTCAACACCATCTCCGCCTGGGCCGCGACCCAGCACTACTTCGCGACCAGCGATGACCTCGCCGCCTTCAAGGCTGAGCTGACCCATCTGCTGGTCAACCAGAAGATGAGCTTCAACTCGCCGGTCTGGTTCAACGTGGGCGTGGAAGAGCGGCCGCAGTGCTCGGCCTGCTTCATCAACTCGGTCCGCGACGATATGTCCAGCATCATGGACCTCGCCAAGACAGAGGCGATGCTGTTCAAGTTCGGCTCCGGGTCGGGCGTGAACCTAAGCACGCTAAGAGGAGCGAACGAGCGGCTCTCCAAGGGTGGCGGTCAGGCCTCAGGCCCGTTGAGCTTCATGCGCGGCTTCGATGCCTTTGCCGGCGTGATTAAGAGCGGCGGCACAACCCGCCGCGCGGCCAAGATGGTCATCCTCAACGCCGACCATCCGGACGTCATCGACTTCATCGACTCAAAGGCGAATGAGGAGAAGAAGGCCTGGGCGCTGATCGAGGAGGGTTACGACGCCTCCTTCACCGGCGAGGCCTACGGCAGCGTCTTCTTCCAGAACGCGAACCACAGCGTGCGCGTCACGGATGACTTCATGCGCGCCGTGGAGAACGACGAAGACTGGAACACGATCGGCATCGTCAGCAAGGCGCCGGAGGCCACCTAC
>DAIERN010000127.1 GCA_027346765.1 Chloroflexota bacterium
GTTGAGCGTGCGCAGCCGTTGATTGAACTGCTCCAGCCGGCCCAGGTCCTGGAAGGCGACGACGAGCGAGACCTCGAGCAACTCGGGCGTCTCGTCGAATCGCTTCAGACTGCCGGTGGCGCCGGACTGGGTCAGCGCGTCGAGGATTTGGCTGGCACTCATCTTCTGCGGGCCGGGGCTGGTCACGCAGCTAGTCATGCGCTGTGACCCGCGTCGCGCCGGTCAGCCAGTCGACGTCGACCAGGGCGGCGTGGCGGCCGTGGCGCAGCGCGATCCGCGGAACCCTTCGATGGTGCGGGTCATGAACTCGACGAGCGCCTCGTCGGCAAAGGGCTGTCTTGCCTGATCGCTGCCGACTGCCCCGTAGAACCACATATGGCCCACCTCGTGGAGCACGCCGAAGGCCACGTCGCGCGCCTTGTAGCTGTCAGGGATCCAGAAGCCCTGGGGCGATTCCATCGCGAAACCTGGGCTCGTCTCGGCGATGAACATCCGGTTGTAGGGGAACGAGCCCATGTAGCCCAGGTACTTGTCGAATGCCTGCTTGGCGTACTTGGCGAAGGCGCTCTGCGACAGCTCGATGGTGTAGTAGTCGAACCGGACGCCGCCATGCATTTCAGTGCCGACGTGGTAGTCCGGGCTGGCCGAGAAGTTCCAGTCACGCACGTTGTAGGCCACGAACGTCTGGGTGTTGCCGTTGACCGACGTGAGCGTCCCGGGCGCGGCGTAGACCATGCCCGCGCGGTCGCTCGTCAGGCTGACGTCGACGCGGCTCGCGACCTGGGTCGTGAATGCGTCGCCAAAGAGCGGCGTCTTGAAGGCGTAGCGGTTGCTCAGCCACGGGATCCAGCGGTACGCGGTCGCGATGTCGTGCCGCTCGGCGAAGAGCCACTTGCGGTTGGGGTTGGTCGAGTTGAAGTGACCGCTGTAGCGGATCGTGACGTTGGCTGTCGCGTTGGGCGCGAGGGCGCTGTTCAGATGAACGATGACGTTCATATCGTCGAGCGAGGCGGATGCCGCACTGCCGTTGACGGTGACGCCGTTCATGGAGATCCTGCCGATCTTGGCGGGCACCAGATTGAAGGTCAGGGCGGTCACCGACGACGCGGTCGTGTTGGTCACGGTGGCCGTGCTGACCACCACCAGCCGGTGATTGGCCCACTGCAGGTTGGCGCTCACGTTATAGCTGGCGCTCAGACCAAGGCTGTCCGGCGCGCTCGCCGCAACGGCGGCAGGGACGAGCCCCAGCGTCACCAGGGCGGGCAGCACAAACAGGGCGAGGAGACGACTTCGCGAGCTCACGGCACCGCCATTATGCCCGACCCGCGGGCACGGCCGCCTTGCAGGGAACGGCGTTAGCGCCAGTCGAACCTCGTGTTCGTGGGCAGCTGAGCGGCGCTCACCTGTGCACCCACGTGCACCACCAACTGCCAATGGCCGCCTCGCCTCCCGCCCATTGGCACCGCTACAAGATCGACCGTCGCGAAAGGGTTGCCGCCACGTTGGTAATGAGTGATCAGGTGGCCCCCACGCTCCGCCTGGCGCTCGTAAGCAACCTCGTCGCGGCCCAGCCCGCTGATCTCAGCTATCCAGGCCGGGATGTCAAAGGTCGTGCTCGACATGTCACGGATAGTTCTGAACGGACGAGAACCGGTCGTTCGCGAGATCCCCCACGTATGACACCCAGAAGCTCTTGCCCCATTGCCACGTCGCGCCCTGATAGTTGGCCGCATCCCACCAGCGCGGGTGGCCACCGTTTGTTGACTTGAAGGAGCTGATGACGTCGTTCCAGCCAAGGCTCGACAGGTCAGCCTGAGGTTGCGACAAGGCGATGGAGGCGCCGCCGTAGTTGATCGCTTCGTATGCCAGGACGTAGATCACGCTGGTCGCGCCGGTCGCGCTGGACGCGCCGGTCGCGCTGGACGTCAGCGCAAATGCCCCGGCCAGCTGGTCAATGTCGGCGTCACGGGCTGCCTGGGTCGTGAAGCAGCGGATCACCGGCGCCAGCAGGTCATGGCAGTGGAAGCGAACCACGTCGGTCGGACTGATCTCCTGGCCATCCAGCTCAGCCAGCGGATGGTCGGCGGGCAACACCGCTGCGAGCTCTCGTCCGGTCCCGGCGGCGAGCACACCAGCTGGACACGCCAGGATCATGACCGCAACGACTACCCCGAGCAGATCCCGCCGACGCATCCTCGATTGACTGTGTGGCCTGAGTTACGCACTGCCTATCCGTAATCCACCTATCGGCCTATCCTTGATTTCCGGCTCAGGAGGGCGAGTGGAGGGGTTCGATAGGTCGCGGTCCTTGACGGTTGAGGCTGCGGCAATGGACGGCCAGCAGTTGCGCGGTGTCTCGTTGCGCGCGCGGACCTGGTTGCGCGGGACAACGTCGCGCGCGCGGCTGTGCGCAGCCCTGGCCATCGGCGCGCTCGCCATGGCCGCGCTGCCCAGCCTGGGATTGCGCCCGCCGGCCTTCGTCGTCGGCGAGGGCGACGGCGCGACCAGCCCAAGTATTACTGCTGTGGGTGTTGGCACTGACGCCTGGGCCAGCGGCTTCCGGCCCGGAATGCCAGGCGAGTGGCTCCAACTCGACGGTGTGGCCCAGCACACGTTTGTCGTCCAAACCGCTGATAGCTCGCTGCCAGCGCTCCCGGCCATGCCGATCGCGCCCTCGCCGGCGGGCCTGATCGCCGGCGCGGTGGCGGCCGCGGTGGCACTGCTGCTGACGTTGCTGCGGCTGCCCGGCGCCCCGGCGCTGCTCGGCCTCGCGACGGGCATCGCGCTGGGGTCGCTCGACGCCCAGGTTGGCCTGCCGCAGGCCCTGCCGCTCATCGTGTTGCCCGGCGCTGTGGCGCTGCTCGCTGTCCACGTCGCGCACCGGGGCCGCCAGCGCCTGTTCGACCTGGCGGCACTGGCCGTCCTCATGGCGCTTGGCGGATTCGGCCTCATCGCGAGCGGCGGTGGTATCGCGCTCGATTGGCGCCTCTTCTGGGTCGCACCCATCCTCGTGGCGATGGCCATTGGCCTCGCGGGTGACGCCGTGGCGATTGCCACGCGGCTGGCCTCACTGCCCACGGGCGCGCCGCGTCGACTCGCTTTCGCCGCCGTGCCGCTCGCGGCCGAGTCGCGGCTGCAGGGCGCGGACGAAGAGCGGTCGCGGCTGGCGATCGAGCTGCACAACGAAGTCCTGCCGCGCGTCGAGACGTCGTTGCACGACCTGCGCAGCGGCGGCTCCGTTGATGCTGCCGCGGACACCATCCGGGCGCTCGCCGGTGACCTGCGCCAATCGATGGAGCAGCGCCAGACAGTCCTGCTCGAGACAGCCGGTGTGGCCGCGGCGCTGCGCCACCAGTTCGAGTCGCGCCCCGGGCCGCGCGTCACGTTCTTCGTGCGCGGCGCCTCCATCCGGCCCAAGGCGCGCGTTGAGCTCGCTGCTTTCCGCATCGGCCAGGCGGCGATCGACAACGCCGTGCGTCATTCAGGTGCCGACCATGTCAGCGTCAACATCACCAGCGCGCGCGACCTGTTCGACATGACCATCGACGACGACGGTGTGGGCCTGGATCCTGACGCCGAGGACAACGCCCGGCGGCGCGGTCGGATAGGCCTGGCGCAGATGCGCGTGCGCGCCGAGTCGGTCGGGGCGACCCTGGACGTGCGAAGCAGGCCGGGCGCGGGAACGTCGGTGGTCTTCCACTGGAGTGCCTGAGTCGATTCGGGTCGTCGTGGTCGACGACCATCCGCTGTTCGCGCAAGGGACGGTCGAAGTGCTCGATCGGCTGCCCGGCATCAGGGCGGTCGGCTTCGCCTTGAATCTCGACGATGCGCGGCGGCTGATAGCGAAGACGCAACCGCACGTCGTGCTATGCGACGTGATGCTGGGCGACAAGCCCAACGGCTTCGAGCTCCCACCGCTGCTGGGGGACGATCCGCTGACCCGACCGCAGGTCATCTTCGTCAGCCAGTTCGCCAGCCCGGTGATGGTCGAGCAGGCGCAGGCCGCCGGTGCGGCGGGTTACCTCGCCAAGACCGCTGAGCCAGAGACGATCCGGGCGGCGATCCTCGCAGTGGCCGCCGGCTCAACGGTGTTTCCGCGGCGCACAGCCACGACGGAGGACGCACCGCGCCTGCCCTCGCCGCGCGAGCTGGCCATCCTGCGCCAGGTCGCCGACGGCCGATCGAACCAGGAGATCGCGGCCAAGCTGGGCATCGGCGTGAGCACCGTTGACTCACATCTCGAGCGGCTCCGCCTGCGCTACGAGCTCGCCACGCGCACCCAGCTCGCCGTATTCGCCGAGCGCCAGGGCTGGTTGAAGAGCTAAGCGCCAATCCAGCGCGCGTCGCCCGCTCGTAGGGACGCCAATAGGCGGTCTCGCCGCTCGCCGTGGATCAGCGCGCGCGGCGGTAGTGCGTCGCGACCGCGCCGTTCCGGAGAGGCGCAGCCGAAATCAACTCCAACTCGCGCGTGCTGGGCAGCCCATTCTGGTACAGCGTCGGGCCGTGGCCGGCGATCCTGGGATGGATGAGCAGCCGGTACTCGTCGATCAGGTCCAGGGCGGCCGCGTCGGCGGCGAGCGTCGCGGCGGCCGCGCCCACGTCCCGGGGCTTCGCCTCGATGTGCACCGTGCGCGCCACCGGGCGAGCCTCGCACCCCGACCGCCGCCGTTCAAGTACGCGAAATCACGCGCGGGTCGGAATGCCGGCGGGGCACCCCGGCGCACGGCGCGGAATCCCCGT
>DAIERN010000128.1 GCA_027346765.1 Chloroflexota bacterium
TTTTTTAAAAATTTTCATCGAATAATCAAGTTCTTTCCTTGTGTTTTCGACCGTTGCATATCCCGAGGCATTGCCTCCCAGGTACTGGACCCTCACGGAACGGAGGGCCGCCAGCTCATGCGGCCTCGTCATGAGCCCGAACACCTTGCCCAGTGGCATCTGCTCCAGGATATCCGGCAATTCCGCACCCGGCAGGTGATGATCGGTAATCAGCACCGCCATGCCCAGCGCCCGCGCGGCGCGCTCCAGCCGCTGCTCGTACTCGGCCTCATCCATGCTCACCAGGTCGGACAGGCCCACGATGCCGGCCTGGGTGAAGAGCTGTTGCTCGGCCGGCCCAAAGTTGGCCAGGTTGAGCAGCAATGCCTCATCGCGCCAGTCGTTGACGTCGTTGACCGTGGCGCTGATCTGGTCGGCCAGGTATTGGCGTCGGGTGGGCGTTTCTGACACCTCGAGCAACAAGCCCGTGGTGAAGATGCCCTGGCGCTCGAGGGCTTCGAGGTGGTAGATCGGCACCCGCTGCAGGTTGTCGATCGGTGGCATGTCGGCCTGCCCTACTGCTCGAGCGTCGCGTCGACTGACAGCTCGACGTTGCCCTTGAGGGCGCGCGAGATGGGGCAGCCGTCCTTGGCCTTATCGGCAGCGTCGGCGAAGTCGGCCGGTGTCGCACCCGGGACGCGGCCGCGCACGGTGATGTGCGACGAAATCACGGTCCAGCCGGCCTCGCGCTTGTCGCCGGCGATCTCGACCGTCGTCTCGATGTGCTCGGCGGTGAAGCCTGCCTTGAACAGCGTGTTCGAGAGCGCCATCGAGAAGCACGACGCGTGGGCCGCCGCGAGCAGCTCCTCCGGGCCGGACAAGCCGGCGGGATCCTCTGTTCGGGCC
Source organism: Chloroflexota bacterium (assembly GCA_027346765.1). Next base: position 886 of record DAIERN010000128.1, read on the forward strand.
GACCAGCTGACCGGCAGGTCGCGCAGTTGCGCGCTCGACTTCGAGCTGACCGAGCCGCTGCCTTCAGTCAGGTTGCCGGCCCAAACAGCTGTTGCTGAGCGAATTGCTGCCATTCATTCCTCCTGTGTGCGCCGGTTAGTCTAGGGCGCGCAGAATGAATCGCTCACTGCTGTACGGCATGGGTATCGGCGTCGCGTTGATGGCCGCGGTTGTCCTGCTGCTTGGCGGCACGCTGACGGGCCCGCGACCGTCGCCGTCACCGACCGTCCGCCCCAGCACCTCTCCCCGGCCCTCGCCCACCGCCACGATCCGCCCATCGCCCACGCCCGTGGACACCTCCATCCGGGCGACCGCGGTCGTCATCCCGCAACGCAGCGCCGACCTGTCGGTCCCGATCAGCGGCATCGTCGACCAGATTTATGTCCATGAGCTCGACCAGGTCACGACTGGCCAGCTGATCCTGCGGCTGGACCAAACCACTTACCTGGCGGCGGTCGGCAAGGCGCAGTCCGATCTGAAACGTGCCGACGACGTGTTGACCATCGCCCAGACCAAGCTTGATCGATTGCCGCCCGACGCGACGCCGGCGCAGATCGAGGACGCTCAGGCCGAGCTGCGCCTGGCCCAGAGCGATCGTGATGTCGCGGCGTCAACCCTGACCGAAGCCCAGGCGGCGCTGCGCCAGACCGAGCTGCGCGCCCCCTTCGCGGGCACCGTCGCGGCGATCAACATCGAACGCGGTGAGCAGGCTGTCGCCGGCCAGCCGGTCATCGCGATCGGCGATTTGTCGAGCTGGTTGATCGAAACGACCGATCTGAGTGAGCTCGAGGTGGTGCGGGTGGCCGTTGGCGATGCCGCGACGGTCACCTTCGAGGCGCTGCCTGACCTCGTGCTCGCCGGCCACGTCGACCGCATCGAGGTCCGCGGCACAGGCGATGCCGGCAACGTGGTCTTCGCCGTTTCCATCCGGCCCGATACGCACAACGACCAGCTGCGCTGGAACATGACCGCCACGGTGCGCATCACGCCCAGCGACTAGGCCGCATCAGAAGGAAATGGTCGGGGCGAAAGTGTCTGGGTTCACGACATAGGCGACAGGTGATAGGCGACAGGTGAGTCGCGACATGCGTGACAGTCGGGCGCATGTCGAAGCATCGAGTCGTTGTCCTGAAGGTCGTCTCCAAGCAGCTGTCCGTCACCGCCGCCGCGGCCGAGTACGGGTTTAGCCGCGGGCATCTGCAGCGCCTCCTGCGCCGCTATCGGGAGGGCGGGCTCGATGCCCTCGAGGCGCGCTCGCGGCGGCCGCTCACGAACCCGCGCCGGACCGCCGATCAGGTGCGCCAGCGGATCGTCGGGCTGCGCACCGAGCTCACCGGCCGCGGCCTCGACGCGGGGCCGGTCACGATCGCCTGGCACCTCGGGCGCGAGGGCCTCGGCGTCCCGTCGAGCTCGACCATCAGGCGCATCCTGCATGCGGCCGGCCTGGTCGTGCCCGAGCCACGCAAGCGGCCGCGCAGTTCGTGGATCCGGTTCGAGGCCGACCAACCCAATGAGCTGTGGCAGTCCGACTTCACCCACTGGCGCCTGGCCGACGGAACCGAAGTCGAGATCTGCTCGTGGCTCGACGACCACTCGCGCTACCTGCTCGGCTGCACCGCCTTTGGGCGGGTCGCCGGCGATGACGTGCTGGCCACGTTCGTCGCGGCGGGCGAGGAGCACGGTTGGCCGGCGGCAACGCTGACCGACAACGGCGCGGTCTACACGTCGCGCTTCACCGGTGGTCGCAACGGTTTTGAGTACCTGCTCGCCTACCTCGGCGTGCGTCAGAAGAACGGCGCGCCCGGCCACCCTCAGACCCAGGGCAAGATCGAGCGCTTCCACCAGACCTTGAAGCGCTGGCTGGGACGCCAGCCGGCAGCGTGGACGCTGGCCGAGCTGCAGCTCCAGCTCGACGCGTTGCGGGCCGAGTACAACGAGCGCCGGCCGCACCGGGCGATCGGGCGGGTCACCCCGGCCGAGGCGTATGGCGCCACACCCAAGGCTCAGGCCGCCGGGCGCGGTGGCGCGGGTCACTTTCGCCTGCGCTACGACCAGGCCGACAGGAACGGCGCGATCACCCTGCGCCGGGGCGGCCGGCTGCACCACCTCAAGATCGGCGCGGCCCATGCCCGCCGCCGGGTCCTGGCCATCGCCGACGAACACGACGTGACCGTCGTCGCCATCGACACCGGCGAGGTCCTCTCGACCCACCGCATCGAGCCCGACAAGGGCTACTGGCGCAACACACAAAGAGACCCCGGCCGATGGCCGAGGTCTCGGGCGACCGGCTGACACGTGATGTCGCAGATGTCGCGACTCATGTGTCGCCTATGTCGCGAGTCATGACACTGGCTGGCGAGGAAGGATTCGAACCTTCAACCCCCTGATCCAGAGTCAGGTGCTCTACCGTTGAGCCACTCGCCAAGCGGAAGTCCAAGGATAGCGCCGGCCCTCGAGGGGGCGACTGTCAGCGTCTCTAGCCGCGAGCCTGCACCTTCGCCCAAGTGTCCTTGAGGGTCAGGGTGCGGTTGAAGACCAGTGCACCCGGCCGCGAGTCGGGATCGACGCAGAAGTAGCCAAGGCGCTCGAACTGGAAGGTAGTCCCGACCGATTCGGTCGCCAGCGAAGCCTCAACCAGCGCTGCTGAAAGCACCGATTCGGAATCGGGATTGAGATCGTCCATCAGCTCGCCTGCGGCGCCCGGATCGACGGACTTGAAGAGGTGGTCGTACAGCCGCACCTCCGCTGGCACGGCGTGCTGGGCAGACAGCCAGTGCAGGGTCGCTTTGGGCCTGCGGCCATCCGGCGCATCGCCACCGCGGGTCTGTGGATCGTACGTGCAGCGCAGCTCAGCGATCTCGCCGTCTGCGCCGCGGACTACTGACGTGCAGGTCACGAAGTAGGCCGATCGCAGCCGCACCTCGCGCCCCGGGGCGAGTCGGAAGAACTTGGGTGCCGGCTCCTCCATGAAGTCATCGCGCTCGATCCACAGCTCGCGTGAGAACTCGACCTTGCGCGTGCCGGCGGCCGGATCCTCGGGGTTGTTCGGGACCTCGATCTCCTCGGTCTGGCGCTCGGGGTAGTTCTCGATGACCACTTTCAGTGGGTCGAGCACTCCGAAGCGCCGCGGTGCGGTGCGGTTGAGCACGTCGCGAACTTCGTGCTCGAGGAGCTCGATCTCCGCGGTGCTGTTGGCCTTGGCTACGCCGACCGCGTTGGCGAAGTTGCGGATGCCCTCCGCCGGGAAACCGCGCCGGCGCAGGCCGGAGATGGTCGGCATGCGCGGGTCATCCCAGCCACGCACGTGGCCGTCGTTGACGAGCGTGAGCAGGACGCGCTTGGACAGCACGGTGTAGGTCAGGGCGAGGCGCGCGAACTCGATCTGGCGCGGCTTCGATGGGACCGGCAGCGCATCGATGAGCCAGTCGTAGAGCGGCCGGTGGGCCTCGAACTCGAGCGTGCACAGCGAGTGGGTGATGCCCTCGATCGCGTCGCTCTGGCCGTGCGCGAAGTCGTACGTGGGGTAGATGCACCACGCGTCGCCCGTGCGCGGGTGATCGGCATGAACGATGCGGTACAGGACCGGGTCGCGCAGGTTGATGTTGGGCGAAGCCATGTCGATCCTGGCGCGCAGCACGCGCGCGCCATTGGCGAACTCGCCCGCCCGCATGCGGGCGAACAGGTCCAGGCTCTCGTCAACGGTGCGGTCGCGCCAGGGCGAGTTGCGGCCGGGCTCAGTCAGCGTGCCACGGTTGGCGCTTACTTCCTCCGGAGTTTGATCGTCCACGTAAGCCTTGTCCATCTGAACAAGTT
>DAIERN010000129.1 GCA_027346765.1 Chloroflexota bacterium
AGGTGCTGATCAAGGATGTCGGCGATCACATCACCCTCGAACCGCTGCTCGGCTTCCGGGTGGTGAAGGACCTGGTCGTGGACATGGATCACTTCTTCGAGCTGTACGCCACGATAAGACCCTACTTAATCACCAACACGTCGGCACCTGAGAAAGAGCGGCTCCAGAGCCCCGAGCAGCGGGAGGTGTTCGACGACACCACCAAGTGCATCCTGTGCGCCGCGTGCACGTCCTCGTGCCCGTCCTTCTGGGCGCAGCCTGAATACGTGGGGCCGGCGGCGATCGTCAATGCCCACCGCTTCGTCTTCGACTCGCGCGACGACCACGCCCACGAGCGGCTCCAGATCCTGGCCGATCAGGACGGCGTCTGGCGTTGCCGCACGATCTTCAACTGCGTCGATGCCTGCCCGCGCGGCATCAACATCACCCGCGCCATCCTCGAGGTCAACGGCGCGATCGGGGAGCGGCGCTGAGTCTGCCCGCGCGGCCGCGTCTCGAGAGCGTCCTGATCCGCGCCGACGGCGCCTCCCGCGCCAATCCCGGTCCGGCCGCGTCGGGGGCGGTGATCATCGACGCGTCGCGCCCTGATGCCGCCAGACCCGACTGCCCGCCCGTTGCTGTCATCAGCCGGCCGCTGGGCATCCAGACGAACAACTATGCCGAGTACATGGGCGTCATCCTGGCCCTGGAGAAGGCGCTATCACTGGGTGCGCGTGAGGTTGAGCTCGTGCTGGACTCGATGCTCATCGTCGAACAGCTGAGCGGCCGCTGGAAGATCAAGCATCCGCTGATCCGTCCCTTGGCGGCACGGGCGATGGAGCTGCTGCGCCAGTTCGATCGCTGGTCGTTGCGCCACGAGCGGCGCGAGAACAACGTCCAAGCCGACGCGCTCGCGAACCTGGCGCTCGACGATCCTGCGGCCGCGGCCGCGGCGGAGCGCCGCAACCCGTCGTAACTGGTGTGCGGGTGCAGGCTCGCGCTAGAATCGGAGTGCCAGCGAGATGGTCGGATGGTCGCGTGTCCCGTCGGCGCAAGCCGTAACAAGACACGAGGAAAGTCCGAGCTCTTCGACGCAGGGTAGCGGGTAACTCCCGTCCGCCGTGAGGCGAGGACCAGCGCCACAGAGACGAGCCGGCAGCGGGCGACCGCGGGCCGGAGTGAAACGGGCAAGCTCTACCTGAGAGCAAGGCCAAATAGGGGAGCAGTCGGACGAAAGTCCGGCGGGAGCGGCGTCGCTTCGCTCCCGGGTCGGCCGCTAGAGACGGCGGGCAACCGCCGCCGTAGATGGATGACCGTCCCCATGCCGCAAGGCGTGGGACAGAACTCGGCTTACAGACCGTCTCGCTGGCTAATCAATCGGAGTCGGCCCTGAAGATGCCCTGGTAAGTGCATGCCGCGCAGATGGGTCGCGCGTCCTCGATGTCTCCGAGTGGCACGGCGCGGCGCCGATCCGGGAACGTGCATGCGACCTCGTACATGGGCAGCGCACGCGGGCCCGCCGCGGCCTTCATCGCCACGCGGCGGAACGTGCAGCGGCGCAAGGGCGCGGCTGACGCAGCACCCTGTGATTGAACCGGCGGTTGCGGCGGCAGTGGCCGCGTCTGAAGCGCCATGCGCGCACCCTAGGCGCCGCGGGGTGTTGCAACAAGGCAACCAGCAGTACTACGGCGCGACCGGCGGGTGGTTACCATCGCCGACGTGAACGAGTGGCGTTCCGAGTCGCGCTATGGCGTAATTGACATCGCTCTGTACCTGCTCGGCGCGGCCGGCCTCGCGGCATGTCTCACCGTGGTGTTTCTGAGCATGCGCGCGGTCATGGACGTAGGTGGCTTCTGTGCCGAGGGCGGGCCCTACGAGATCCAGACGCACTGCCCGCAGGGCACGGACTTGCTGTTGCCGCTGGCCATCTTCGCCGGCCTGGGCTCGGCCGCCCTGATGGGCTGGAAAGGCCAGCTGCTGGGCAACCCGTTCGGCGCCTTGGTGATGCTCGCCTGGCCGGCGCTGTTCATCAGCCTGGGCTGGAACTTCCTCGAGTACGGGCTGTTCGCGGACAAGGACGGCGTTGTCTGGGGCTGGCTCATCCCGGGCGTCCTCTTTGAGGTAATGGGCATCGTGCCCCTGTTCGGGCTGCTGCCCAGCCGGCGATCGGGATCGAACTGGACGCCCCATGCGACCGACTCACCCGCTGCCCTTGCGTACAACCGCAAACGACTGCTGAATGACATCGTGTCGCATGCTCACGAGCGCGGCTGGGGCGCGCAGGACGACATGGTCTCGAAGCTCGAGCGGCTAGCCACGCTGCGCGAGCAGGGCGCCCTCACCCAGGACGAGTTCGACGCGGCGAAGAAGGCCCTGATCGGCGGGACCGACCAATGACGTTCAACCCGGGCGACGACGGGGGAGCCTCCCCGCAGGCACTCATCCTGCTCGTCGTGGTTGCCGTGTTCGCCGGCATCGTCTTCGGGTTGTGGCTCTTCGGGGTGATGACCGGCACCTAGTTCGGGCGACGCCCTGGCTGTGCGCCGAGCGCACGACCTGTCCGGTGGAACTAGGCAAGAGACCCTGACATCACCTCTTCACCGGCTGGGCAGTGCGCCGGAAGCATCAGATGTCCGGCAGACGCCGTTTTGGCGCATCTGCCAGGACCTTCGACGGGCGGGTCGTGCGTTGGGCGCATGACGTGCGGATCCCAGTCCCACCAAGTGGTTCTTTTGGGGCTTGACGTGGCCCTTGGGTGCACTATGATCCCACGAAGTGGCCCAGAGTGGGTCAAAGTGGGGAGAGTGACTTAAGAAGTCCCACCCGGGCACGCGTTTTGGCACGAATTCGCACGCCCGGGTGGTGACAACCCCGCTCCTGTCCAGCGACCAAGAGGTAGCGGTGTGTTCACCGGCGAATTCCGGCACACGATCGACGGCAAGGGCCGGGTAGCTGTGCCTGCGCGCTTCCGGGCCGACCTGGCCGCCGGCGCGACCGTCTGCCGCTGGCTCGAGAACTGCGTCGCGATCTTTCCCAAGGCACAGTGGCAGCAGCTGGCCGACGCGGCCAGCGCCGAGCGTTATGCCGACGCCGGCGCGCGAGCGTTCACCCGTTTTCTCTTCTCAGGCGCCTTCGAGGTCGAGCTCGACGGCCAGGGCCGCGTGGTCCTGCCCGCCAGCCTGCGCCAGTTCGGTGGCCTGAAGTCGGATGCAGTCGTCGTCGGTGCAGCGGACCACATCGAGCTGTGGGAGCCCGCGCGCTGGGACGGCATCAGCGCCGAGATGAGCTCCGAGGAGTTCGCCGAGCGCATCGGCGGCCTTGGGATCTAGGCGCCAATAGATGAGCCTCCAGGATCAGCAGGGACCGCCGTTGACGGAAGCCGTGGCGGAAGGGCACCTGCCCGTGATGGTGCAAGAGGTATTGGAGTCTCTTGCACCCGCTCCGGGCAGCTTCCAGATAGACGCGACCGTCGGCGGTGGTGGGCACTCCCGGCCGATCCTGGAGGCCGCCACACCGGGTGGCCGCCTCCTGGGCATCGATGCTGACGCTGCGGCAATCGCCAGGACGCGCGACCGCCTCGTGGAGTACGGCGACCGGCTGACGCTGCGCCAGGCGAACTTCGAGGAGCTGGCCGACGTGGCCGACCAGGCCGGCTTCAACCCGGCCGACGGAATCCTGTTCGACCTCGGACTGTCGTCGTACCAGCTGGCCGATGACGCGCGCGCCTTCTCGTTCCGCTCGACCGGACCGCTCGACATGAGGTTCGACACCGGGCGCGGCGTGCCTGCGGCGACGCTCGTCAACGAGCTCGACGAGGACGCCCTGACGGATCTCTTCAAGCGCCTGGGCGAGGAGCCGCAGGCACGCCGCATCGCCCGCGCCATCGTCGCGCGGCGCGGGCGCGAACCAATAACCACCGGACAGCAGCTCGCAGACATCGTGGCCGCCGCCGCCCCAGCCCCTCCTAGGGGGCGGCGGCGAGTCCACCCCGCGACACGCGTCTTCCAGGCGTTGCGCATCGCCGTCAACCGCGAGCTCGAGACGCTCCCCGTCGCACTCGCCGCGGCCGTCCAGATCCTGCGCGAGAACGGCCGACTCGCAGTCATCTCCTACCACTCGCTCGAGGACCGCATCGTCAAGCGGTTCATCGCCGCCGAACGGCGGGGCTGCATCTGCCCACCGGAAGCGCCGGTATGCGTGTGCGGCCGCCAGCCGCGCCTCGCGTTGGTCGGCCCGCAACCGCGCCGGCCAACCGACGCCGAGGTGGCGCGTAACCCGCGCTCGCGCAGCGCGCTCCTCCGCGCCGCCCGGAAGCTGGCCGCATGAGCCGGCGCAACCGTTCCAACCGCCGCCGCAACTACGGCAAGCGGCAGCACGAGGTCCGCGAGCGGCGGCCACTGGGCTCACCGGGTGACGATTTCGGGCGCGACGACGGTTGGGCCGCGCCTGAAGCGATAGATGATTCGCGCCGCCGCGACGATGCGTTCTCGGCGGATGGCTTCGAGGGCTGGGCGAGATGAGCGTCGCCTCGTACAGCGCCGGCGCACGGCCGTGGGCACCGGGATCGCGCCCGCGCACCGTCCGCCGGACCGTGTCACGCCCACAGCGCGCCGGCCGCCGGGTCAATGCCGTCGGCGCGATCCTCGCGGTGATCCTCGTCGCCTTCCTGCTGGGCCTGACG
>DAIERN010000012.1 GCA_027346765.1 Chloroflexota bacterium
TACGGCGCACCTTCAGCTCACCCACAACCGGGCCTTGGGCGATGCTCGTGATCGCGATGTCCGAGGGGGTATCGATGAGCGTGTCGTGCGCGGGCGGGCCGTAGTTGTAGCTGTCCCCGGCGTCCCCGCCATCGACCAGCCGGCCTATGCCGCGCAGGCTGAGCGCGCCGCGAGTCATGGTCAGGCTGCCATCGGCCGCGACGTGGATGGCGACGAGGCCGTTGTCGAGTGTGTCCTGCGTCGCCCGCACCGGCTGCGCCGGCGACTCACCATTTGCCGCCACGGGTCGCGCCGCCGCCCAGCCCAATGCCGGCGCCTCGACCATCGCCCGCACCCGCCGCCGTGCGGCAGTTACGACGCGCAGCGTCCAGCGCCCATCGGGCCGCGCCGCGAGGTCCGCCGCGAGCCGGCTCAGCAGCGCCTCCACGTCCAGCCATTCCGGGTCAGGCTCGTCGTCCAGCTCCAGGGTGATCGTGCTCTCAACCACGGTCGCCGCATTGAGCTGCTTGCCGAACAGCTCGCGCCCGTGCATGCGCCGCTGCACGAACTGGGTCACGTCGGCCGGGGAAAAGTCGGCCGCCTCGAACAGCAGCGGCTCGTTGCGACCCACCTCTTGGGTCGCGATTAGCCGCCCGCCCGCCGTCTCGAGGGCGATGGCCGGGGCGTGGAGCGGCGCCAGCACGTTGAGCTCCACCAGGCCCTCACGTTCGGACGGGCTGGGATTGAGCCACAGCCAATCACCGAAACTGACACCCGTAGCAACCGTCGTCGCACTGCGCGCGGTCAACTCGCGCGCGATCTGCTCCGCCTCGCCCAAGCGCACGAGCACCTGAGCCGCGACCGCGTCGACCGAGCAGCCGCAGATCGAATCGTGTGCCGAGCAGTCGATCACGCGCCCCCACGCAATGTCGAGCAACCGGTCGGGCCAGACCCGGCCATGCAGCGCGGTGAGTGGCTCGGCGTAGCGGTTGAGCCACCGTTCGGCGCGGGCCTGGGCCTGCTTGATGTCGACGTGTGCCGAGGTGACGCCCATGAGCATGTTCGCGCGAGCGCCCGACCGCAGCTCGCCCTCGACGGCGACCTCGGCACCGGCGCCCGATCGGTCGCCGTTGACGCTCCGCGACGCGGCCAGGTATTCAGCCAGCGTCTCAATCTTGACTTCCACCCCCGATTGAGCCGAGTTGATCGCGTCGAGCAGAGCGACCATCTCCGGCGGGGGCGCCATGTGGTCGGTGCCGTACATCGCCAGCAGCGATCGCTCGCCGTACCAGCGACCCATCAGCTCGCGGTAGCCCCGTACCTTGGCTTGGGCGCTCCCCGGTACCTCGAGCAGGTAGGCGGCGTTGCCGTAGCCGCCGACGAGGTACTCGGCCTCCACCTCCGACCCATCCGGCGCGACCCAGCGGAAGCTGTTGCTCACCACGCTGGCGGGCACGCCCCGCCACACGACGGCGCGATCAAGCCCGGCGCGGCGGAGTATCTGGGGCATCTGGGCTATGTGCCCGAACATGTCGGGCAGGTAGCCAACGGCCATCGGCTGGCCAAAGTCGTGCGCCCGGCGCCAGCCGCGCTGGAGGTTGCGCACGATCGTCTCGCCCGAGACGAGGAACTCGTCCATCAGGATCTGCCACGGGCCGATGGCCAACCGGCCCTCGCCCACAAAGCGCCGGATGCGCTCCTCCTGCTCAGGCCGGATCTCGAGGTAATCGTCGACCGTCGCCAGTTGGCCGTCGAGGGTGAAGCGGAAGGCCGGCTCTCGATCGAGACGATCGAGAACGTCGTCCACCAGCTCGACCAGGCGCATGCGGAAGACCTGGAACGGCTCGTACCACTCGCGATCCCAATGGGTGTGGGGCACGAAGTGGATGATTGTCTGGGGCGCGCTCACGCCGCCAAGGGCTGTGTTCATCGGACGAGCGGGATCCGCGCGTCGGGCGGAAGGTTGGGCCAGGTGTCGCGCACCCAGTCGTAGTCGGGATCGAACGAGCAGGCCATCGTGCGCCTGTCCCCGGCCAGCGCGTTGAGGTAGTAGGCGTCGTCACCGTGGGCGGCCGCGAATGGGTGATAGCCGTCGGTCACCAGGATCACCTCGCCGCTGTGCACCTCCCACATGCAGTCACGTCCTCGGTCCGGCCGGTACAGGCGCTGAATGCCCCACGCGGTGGGCCGCCCGAACTGATAGAAGTAGATCTCCTCCAGGACGGCTTCATCAGGCGGGGCATCGACATCGTGCTTGTGCGGCGGCCAGCTTGACCAGTTGCCGGACGGTGTCAGCACTTCCACGACCTCCAGCCGATCGGCCGGGAAGTCAGGCGCCACGATGTGGTTGACCTGGCGCGCCGCGTTGCCCGCCCCGCGGGCCTCGACGCGGATGTCGTCGCGGTTGATCACGATGGGCTGCTGAGCCGTGCCTGTTCGGCCCGAGGGCGGAGCACTGGCGATCGCGACCAGGCTGCGCGCGTCGCCGGCACCATCGAGCAGGCGAAGCGAGCCACCGCAGCCAGGCGGGATGTAGAGCGCCGCCGGCAGACTGACGAAAGGCGAGGGCCGGCCCATGGCAATCGCCTGAACGGCCGCGCCGGCCAGACTGGCCGCGCCGGCGAGCTGGCCCGCACCTGACACAAGGCGCACGTCAGCGCCGTGGATCACGACCACGACGTGCTCCTGCTCCGGATCGAGCGCCTCGTCGGTCGCGCGTTCGAGTGTCAGGGCGCGAAATGACAGGTAGCGCCAGCCCGCCCGTGCCGGATCGACGGCCAGCCGCCCGCGCGCGTCCGGTTGGAGGCGCAGCTGCTGTTGCGTCAGCCCATTGGGCAGCGCGGCAGGATGCATGACGATGTCCACCATTGGCGAACTAACCTTACAATCGAGTGCGGTGGAGCGAGCGAGCAGCCGGCTGACCGTGGGCCAGGCGCTTATCTCCTATCTGGCCAATCAGAGCGTGGAGCGCGACGGTGAGACGCGCCCCTTCTTCGGCCCGGTGCTGGGCATTTTTGGCCACGGCAATGTGGGTGGCATGGGTGAGGCGCTCGAGACGTACCGCGAGCGCGTGCGCTTCATCCCCGTGCGCAATGAGCAGGCCGCGGTCCACGCGGCGTCCGGCTATGCCTGGGCCAGGCGGCGGCTGGGCGTCCTCGCCTGCACCAGCTCGGTCGGGCCGGGCGCGACGAACATGATCACCGGCGCCGCGGGGGCGACGATCAATCGCCTGCCGGTGCTGCTCCTGCCCGGTGACGTGTTCGCCGGCCGCGCCGCTCGGCCCGTCCTGCAGCAGCTCGAAGCGCCCGCCGACCGGGACGTGTCGGTCAACGACGCGTTGCGACCGGTGAGCCGCTTCTGGGCAAGGTTGACGCGGCCGGAGCAGCTGCTTGACGTATTGCCTGAGGCGCTGCGCGTGCTGACTTCACCGGTCGAAACGGGCGCGGTCACGATCTGCCTGTCGCAGGACACTCAGGCGGCGGCGGCCGATTGGCCGGCGACCTTCCTGGCGCCGCGCACCTGGCGCGTGGCGCGCGCCGAACCTGAGCCGACGCTGATCGACCACGTCGCGGCACTTATCGCCGCCGCAGCGCGGCCGATGATCGTGGCCGGCGGCGGCGTGCGCTACTCGGCGGCCGAGCCGGAGCTGGCCGCTGTCGCGGCTGACTTCGCGATTCCCGTTGGCTTGACCCAAGCCGGCAGATCGACCCTGCCCGACGACCACGCGATGAACCTCGCCGCGATTGGCGCCACGGGCGGGCTTGCCGCGAACCGCTACGCAGCGGAGGCTGACCTGGTGATCGCCATCGGCACCCGGCTGACGGATTTCACAACGGCGAGTGGCACCGTTTGGCAACGGGCGGGGGTGCAGTTCATCGGCATCAATGTCGACGAGGCCGATGCGCACAAGCTTGGTGGCCTCGCATTGGTTGCCGACGCACGGCAGGCGCTGCGCGCGCTGCATGCGCGGCTGCGCGAGCTTGGGGCGCGCCCCGACGACGAGCGCGCGGCGCTGATATCCGCGTTGCGCGGCGAGTGGCGCGCGACGGTGACCAGGGTGACGGCAGCCCACCCGACCGCGAGCGGTCGGCCGACGCAGGCACAGCTCATCGCTGCGGTCAACGAGGCCGTCGGCGCCGCGGGGACGATGGTCAACGCCGCGGGCAGCATGCCGGGTGACCTGCACAAGCTGTGGCGAAGCAACTCGCGCGACGACTACCACGTCGAGTACGGCTACTCGTGCATGGGCTACGAGATCCCGGGAGGGCTCGGGGTCAAGCTCGCCGACCCCGAGCGCGAGGTCTACGTGCTGATCGGCGATGGCAGCTACCTGATGATGAACTCGGAGGTCGTGACCTCGGTTGCACAGGGCTTGCCGCTCACCGTCGTCGTGGTCGACTCGCGTGGCTATCGCTCGATCAGCAGCCTGGCCTCGTCAATGGGTGCGCGCAACGACTTCAACCTGCTCAGCCTGGCGGTCGACTATCGCGCCCACGCTGAGAGCATGGGTGCGCACGCCGTGCGCGCAATCTCGCTCGACGAGCTGCGCACGGCGCTGGCTGAGGCGCGCAACGCGCAGCGCACGACGGTCATCGTGGTCGAGATTGACCCAGCCAACGACGTGCCGACCCACGCCTGGTGGGAGGTGCCGGTCGCCGAAGTCTCCAGCTCGCCTGCGGTGAAGCAGGCGCGCGCCGAATACGAGCGCGCCCGCGCTGCGCGTCCGGAGCTGAGCTAGACCCATGGCGATGCTGCCGCGCTGGTGGCAGAACGGCGTCATTTACCAGATCTACCCACGCAGCTTTGGCGACGCCAGCGGCGACGGCGTGGGCGACCTGCGCGGCATCACCGGTCGGCTGGACTATCTGTCCTGGCTTGGCGTCGATGCCGTCTGGATCTCGCCCTTCTACCGCTCGCCAATGGCCGATTTCGGCTACGACGTGGCCGACCACACGGACGTCGACCGCCTGTTCGGCAGCCTGGCTGACTTCGACGCGCTGCTTGCTGAGGCCAACCGGCGGAACATCCGGGTCATTGTCGACTTTGTGCCCAACCACACCAGCGACCAGCACCGCTGGTTCGTGGCCAGTCGTTCGTCACGGCGCGATCCCAAGCGGACCTGGTATGTGTGGCGTGGCCCCCGCCCAGATGGCAGCCCGCCCAACAATTGGATCAGCATGTTCGGCGGCTCGGCCTGGGAATGGGACGCCGCCAGCGGCCAGTACTACCTCCACTCCTTTCTGAAGGAGCAGCCCGATCTCGACTGGCGCAACCCGGAGGTGGGCGCAGCAATGCGCGACGTGCTGCGCTTCTGGCTCGACCGTGGCGTGGCCGGCTTTCGCATCGACGTCGCCAATTTCGTGGCCAAGGACCCGGCGCTGCGCGACAACCCGCCCAATCCCAATCCGGCTGAGCTCGCCCACCTGGGCCAGTGGAGCCAGCAGCTGCACCTTTACGATCACGGCCATCCCGACTTCCACGGCATCTACCGCGACATAAGGAGACTTGTCGACAGCTATCCCGGCGATCGGACGACGCTGGGTGAGCTGCACCATCCGGACCTCGACGTGTGGGCCGGCTATTACGGTGAGAACCTCGACGAGATCCACATGCCGTTCAACTTTCACCTGCTCCACGCCAAATGGGACGCGCCGACGGTCCAGGGCGTGGTCAACGCGGTCGTCGCGGCGCTGCCGCCGGGTGCCTGGGCCAACTGGGTTCTGGGCAACCACGATCAACCGCGCATCGTTTCGCGCATCGGCGCGGCGCAGGCGCCGGTGGCGATGACGCTGCTGCTGACGCTGCCCGGCGCGCCGACGATCTATTACGGCGACGAGCTGGGCATGCCCAATGGCGTCATCCCGCCCGAGTTGACGCGCGACCCCTGGGGCATGACCGAACCGGCACAGGGCCGCGACCCGGAACGGACGCCCATGGAATGGGACGCCTCAGCCAACGCCGGTTTCTGCCCGGCGGATGTCCAGCCCTGGCTGCCGCTCGCCCCGGGGTGGCAGAGGCGCAACGTGGCTTTCCAGCAGGCTGACGCGGCGTCACTGCTGAACCTGACGCGACGCCTGCTCACGTTGCGCCGTACGACCCCAGCCCTGGCCCATGGCCGCTACGTGCCGCTCGACCACAACCCGACCGACGTCGTGGCCTATGCACGCCGCGCCGGCGAAAGCGCGGACGTACTCGTCGCGCTCAACCTGGGCGGGGCGTCACCTACGATGCACATCGAACGGCGCTCGCACGTCCTGGTCGGCACTGATCCGTCAAGATCAGGCGAGCGGCTCGACCGCTCGTTCGAGCTCCGTCCCCACGAAGCGGTCGTCGCCGCGTTGGGCGACGACTAGAGTCCCAATTCGGACAACGCGTCACGATTGGCGCGCTGATCGCGCACCGCCCGATCGAACCCAGCTCGATCGGCGACGAGCGTGTCCTGCTCGACGACCATCCAGCCCGAGTAGCCGATCGAGCCCAGGCCAGCCACCACGCCGGCGATATCCAGATCGCCGCCGCCCAGGGCGCAGAAGATGCCCCGCGTCCAGATCTCGATCGAGCCGGCGCCATCGCTGATCAGCTGGTCCATCGCCGAACGCCGCGCGTCCTTGATGTGAACCTGCTTGATCCGGCTGGCCCAGCGGTGCAGGCACTTGACCGGGTCGCCGCCGCCCACCAGGAGGTGTCCCGTGTCGAAGCACAGCCCCACATCCGATGATGCCAGCAGTCGGTCGATCTCCCACGGCGCCTCTATGGCAGTGCCGGCGTGATGGTGAAAGGCGGGCTCGTAGCCGCGCGCGCGGCAGTGGTCGAGCACTCGCCGCAGGCCTGCGGTGAAGCGCGCCCAGCCGGCGCCGTCCAATCCGATCGAGTGGTCGCGCTCTGACTGGCCCGGTCGCTGCTGGTGTGGCGGGCTGCCTGCCGCAGCAAGCGTCGGTCGCGCAACCGGCCGGCCGGCGACCAGGCCGGCGCACCCATCGAACACGTCCAGGGTGGCGTCGAGGCTGGGCCAGGCTGCGTCGAGCGCAGCCGCATCGTCAAAAGGCAGCTCGATGTATGCCCCGGCCAGGCCCAGGCTGCGTTCGGCCAGTCGTGGTCCCAGTGTGGCCGCGGCACCAAGGTAGCCGAGCGGTCCCAGGTCCACGCCCTGGTAACCCGCCCGGACGAGCGCGTCAAGCATCTCCTCGGCGGGCGGCAGGTAGCGTTCCGTGCCCACGGTCAGCTCAAACACGCCGTAGCTGACCGGCGCGTTGGCCAGGACGAGGCTCATCTGGGATCGCTGGGTCGTTTGACCGGGGCGCCCGTCCGGTGGCACTCGATGATCGACTGGCACAGCTGGATGTCGCGCACGACGTCTGAGCCTGCGGTCGGCGGCGCGACGCCGCGCGTTATCGCTTCGTGGAAGGCGATCAGCTCTCGCTTGAAGGCACTTTCATAGCTCGTGACCTCCTCGGTGGCGCGCGCTGCGGTTGAGCCAGCCACGCCATCCTCGATACGGATCAGGGTCGGTTCGCTGCGCAGGAACGGGGATGGGAACGAGAGCACCGCCCGGCGGTTGGGCCCAAACGCGGCGAACTCCATGCGGTATCGGGCGATGCCCGGCAGGTCGACCCGATCCAGGGTCAGCGGCAGGTCGCCGAAGCGGAAGATGAGCGACAGGCTGCCGGCGCGCAGGCTGGCGTGTTCCAGCACATCCGGCTCACCCAGCAGGCCGCGCATGGCGTTGAGCTCATGCACCAGCGACGCGAGCAGGACGCCTTCGTAGATTTGGCGCTCGAGCGGATCGCCTTCGCCAATCGCCCTGGTCAGCGCGGCATCGGCGGCACGCCGCAGCTCGGCCCGCTGCTCGGCCGACGGCGGTGCCGGGGTGAGCGTGGCGTAGTGCTCTACGTACGGCCAGTAGGGGGACTCGAGCGTCGTGATCTGGACCAGCCGCGCATCGTCGATCTGGGCGAGCTCGTCTCGGAAGCGCAGGTATGCCGGGTCGTAGCGCTTCTGGTAGCCGACCATCAAGGTCACGCCGGCGGCCTCCGCCGCCGCGACCATCTGCAGGCCGTCCGCGGTCGAGTAGCACATCGGTTTCTCGACCAGGGCATGGATCCCGCGACCGGCCGCCTCGATGGCCAGTGGGGCGTGATCGCCCGAGCTCAGGATGAGAACGGCGTCGATTGGTTGCGCCAACAGCTCGCGCCAATCGCTGAACGTCCGGCTGACCCCAAAGCGCTGAGCAACGGCTGCGGCATTGCCCGGCACGATGTCGCACAGCGCCACTGTCTCGAAGCGGTCGACGAGCTCGCGCAGGTAGTGCAGGTGCATCACCTGCGCGATCAGGCCGGCACCGATCACGCCAACTCTTACCCGGTCGACAGCGGGTGTCCGGACCTCGTTGGTGGCGTGCGCAGACACTTCGATGATGGCCTCCGGATCGTGCGGCCGGGACTCTTGAGGCTGTCGCCCGATACCGCTCTGCGACACACTAGCATCGCCACGTGCCGGACAATTGCCGCGTGGCAATGGACGCCGATGAGGCCGTGGCGGTGGTGCGCAGTCTCGAGTCAGCCGGCATCCGTTACGTCGTATCGGGCGGGTGGGGGATTGATGCCCTGCTGGGTCGCCAGACGCGCCATCACGCTGACATCGACATCGGGGTCGATGTGGCTCGCCTCGAGGACGCACTCGGCGTTCTGGGCGAGCGGGGCTATCGTCTCACCCTCGACCAACGTCCGGCGCGGCTCGAATTACGCGCGCCCCGCCGACGGACGGTCGATCTCCATCCGATCACCTGGGATGCTGCGGGCAACGGCCGCCAGCGCGGTCTTGGGGACGAAGTGTTCGACTATCCGGCGGGCGCGATCGCCGATGGCCGGATCGCCGGTGAGCCAGTGACCTGCATCAGCGCCGCGCTGCAGCGCAATTTCCACTCGACGGGCGCACTTCGCCCACGCGATCGGGCGGACCTGCGCGCCCTGGACGAGCTCGGCAGCGCGAACAGCTAGCGCCATACAATCGCGGCCATGACCCAAATGGGCGCGGCGCGGACTGATTCGAGTCCGGCTGATGAGGTGCCAGCTTTCGGCAACTTCATCGGCGGGGAGTGGCGGCCCGCGGAGAGCGGCGCGACCTTCGAGTCGCGCAACCCGGCCGACAAACGCGACCTGATCGGCCACTTTGCCGCCAGTGACGCGGCCGACGTCGCTGCCGCCATACGCTCCGCTGAGGAGGCGCTCCCGGCCTGGCGCCGCATGCCTGCGCCAAAGCGCGGCGAGATCATGTACGCGTTTGGCGCGTTGCTCGCCCAGCACAAGGAGCGCCTCGCCCAGGCGCTCACCCGGGAGATGGGCAAGGTGCTGCCAGAGGCACGGGGCGACGTCCAGGAGGGCATCGACATCGCATTCCTGATGGGCGGCGAGGGCCGGCGGATGTTCGGCGACACTGTCCCGTCAGAGCTGCCCGACAAGTGGGCGATGAGCATCCGCCAGCCGGTCGGCGTCGCCGGGATCATCACCCCGTGGAACTTCCCCATCGCGATCCCGTGCTGGAAGATGTCCGCCGCCCTGATCTGCGGCAACACCGTGGTGCTCAAACCGGCCAGCGACACGCCGCACTGCGCGGTGCTGCTCGTGGAGCTGATGGCTGAGGCGGGCTTTCCGCCGGGAGTGGTCAACCTGGTGACCGGGTCGGGCGCAGACGTCGGGGTACCGCTGGTCGAGAACCCGGACGTCAACATCATCTCGTTCACGGGTAACGGCGACACCGGCCGCGACATCCTGCGCCGCGGCGCGCGGCGGATGCTGCGCACCTCGCTCGAGCTGGGCGGCAAGAACGCGATCGCGGTCATGGCTGACGCGGACCTCGATCTGGCGGTCGATGGCATCGTCTGGTCGGCCTTCGGGACGACCGGTCAGCGCTGCACGGCGTGCAGCAGGCTGGTGGTGGATGAATCGGTCGCCGACGAACTGGTCGGTCGGCTGGTCGACCGTGCTTCTCGCCTTCGCCTGGGCAACGGACTGGAGTCGACGACCGATGTCGGGCCGCTCATCAACTCCGCAGCCAGCGACAAGGTCGCGCGCTACGTCGGCGTGGGCACCGACGAGGGCGCCCGACTCGTAGCCGGCGGATCAGCCGCGACCGGCGAAGGGCTGGCCAACGGCAGCTTCTTCCAGCCCACGATCCTCGATGGGGTGCGGAACATGGATCGGGTGGCGCAGGAGGAGATCTTCGGCCCGGTGCTCAGCGTCATCCGCGTGAGCGGCTATGACGAAGCCGCCATGGTCGTCAACTCGACGCGGTACGGCTTGAGCTCGTCGGTTTACACGCGCGACACGAACACCGCGTTCCGGGCGATGCGCGACTTCGCGACGGGCATCGTCTACGTCAACGCGGGCACGATTGGCGCCGAGACCCACCTGCCCTTCGGCGGCATCAAGGGCACGGGCAACGGCCACCGCGAGGCGGGCCACGCGGCACTGGACACGTTCAGCGAGTGGAAGAGCATCTACGTCGACTACTCCGGCCGCCTGCAGCGCGCCCAGATCGACAACCAATAGCCCTGGCCGCTACTGGTACGGTTCCAAGCAGTACCAAATCACCTCCGCGCGTTGGAACCATTTGCGGTCGCTAAAGCCTCGACCAGGCAGCAGCGCACGGCCCGGTGCGCCGTAGAGGGATAAGGAGAGACATGACGCACATTCGTAGCGCGTCGCGCACGCGCGGCATCCGCCATCTGGCTACGGTCGCTGGCAGCCTCATCATCGTGGCCCTGGTCGCGCTACCGCTGGCTGGTAGCGTCGCGGGCGCGGGCAGTTTCAGCGGTGGCTTTGCGCCGGTCGCGATCAGCGGCCAGATGGACCTCGACGGTGACAGGATCGTTGACGGATCCGACGACTCGAACGCCTTATTCGGCGATACGGCGGTCATCGACGGCAGGCTGGACTGCAACAACTGGATTGGTGCCAACGACGGCACCGCTGGCGACGGAGTCATCGACACTAATGACGACTGCACACTGCTCGCGTATGACGGCTCAGTGGGCGGTAAGACCATCTACGTCCGAGACGGGCTGGTCAGCTTGCCCGACGGCCAGATGCCACTCGTCTACCCCGACCCGAGCTCGCCTAACGACGCCAGTTACATCGACGCCAATTTCGCGTGGCACGCGATCAACGGCCGGGTCGACAGTAACGGCAACGGCCAGGTCAACGCCAACGACTGCAGCTTCGGGCTCGTGGGCATAACCGTGGACGCCGGTCTTGGCGACGCGACTGACGGATACGATGTTCTCGCCAACACGAAGATGGACTCGAACCCGTGCGGCTTCGGAAGCCCTCATCCGTCGTGGACAAATAACGGCAAGGTCGATCTCAACGATGATCACCTGATCACGGCGGCCGACTCCTGCGGATCTTGCTTCTTCGGGCATAAGGTCGCTAATGGGTTGGTCAAAGCCTTCAGGGCGTCGACTATGTACGCCGACTACACCGGCCAGTTGTCGCCGTCTATCGTCGCCGGAGCGGCTGACTTGAACGGTGACGGCAATGTCACCGGCCGCGATGACTCGAACGCCTTCTTCGGTGATACGGCCATCATCGATGGCTACTTGGACTGCAACAACTGGGTGGCCAAGAACGACGGCACCGCCGGCGATGGGCTGATCGACTCAAACGACGACTGCCAGCTGCTGGCATACGACGGCACCGCAGACGGTCGGACCATCGAAGTCGTCGACGGCGAGTTCCAGATGCCCAACGGGCCGATGCCGTACGTCTATCCGGACCCAGGCACGCCGAATGACCCGAGTCCCGTGGATGCGAATTTCGCCTGGTCGGTAATCGGCGGTCGCGTCGACTCCGGCGGCAACGGTTACATCAGTGACGCCGATTGCTCATTCGGCCTCGTCGGCGCGGCCGTCGACTCCGGCTTTGGAGACCCCACGGACGGCGCTGATGTCCTGGCTGACGACGGTGCGAACGGCTGCGGATTCGCGAGCCCGCCCGGTTTCGTCAACAACGGGCTCGTGGACCTGGATAGTGATTCCGCCATCACCGCGGCCGACACCTGCTGGACGGGCTGTTTCTTTGGCCATGACGTTTGGCACGGCAGGGTCCTTAGCCCCAGGCTGGTGCTCAGCGACGTGTCGCGTGCCGAAGGGGACGCGGGCAACACTGCCTTCACGTTCACAGTGAGGCTGAGTGGGCCCACCTCGAACTTCGTGACCGTTCACTTCTACACGGCCAACGGCACCGCCTCTGCCGGGTCGGACTACCTCTCTAAGACGGGGATCATCACCTACAACGTAGGCCAGACGACCAAGCCTGTGACCGTCAACGTCGTCGGCGATACCTTGGCCGAAACAAATGAGACCTTCCTGCTCAAATTCAGGAACTTCTCGAACACCTGGAAGAACGATCCGCCGGGCATTGGCGTGATCCTCAACGACGACTAGGGCGGAGCGGCTCCACTGGAGGTAGCGCGCCGTCGGAGCTGGGGTGACCTGACCTCGCCTGCACAGGCGAGGTCAGGCTGCCGGACTGCCGCTGGGCACTCGAGGCGCCCAAGGATCCGTAGCGGTGGGTCGCCTGCGGGCAGCACCCAACGCGCGCCGCGAGCGTGCCATCGCAAGATGTCGGACACTTGTCCGGCATGAGCCGTGGCTTCGCAGGGAGGGCAGTGCCGTGACCGAAACCGCACTGGAGGGCGACGCGGTCGCGCGCGTCATCGATTCGGCGCGGCGGCTGGGCGTCGAGATCGACGCCGGCGAAGCGCACGAGTGGATCGCGTCCATGGCCGCAGAAAGCGCGGGCGGCGACATCGTGGTCGACGTCGACAGCGGCGTGTTCGGCCACCGCGCATCGATGCTCGACCTGGATCCAGCGGACCTGGCCCGCTTCCAGAAGATCGCGCCCATCGTGGGTTTCGAGAACCGGCCAAACGTGCAGACCGCCCTCGCGTTGAGCGGCAGCAGCGCCCAGAGCCGGATTCAGGCCTTCCCCGCCGACTGCGACTTCTTCGAGCGCATCCACATCACCGCTCCGTCCAAGGAAGAGGCGCTGCGCATCCTGGGCGAGGTGATCCGCGACAAGGCGCTGGCGACCCGGCGCGGCCCAACCCACCGCCTGACCGAGGTCAAGCTGGGCACCTGGGACACGGACGTGACCAAGGATGGCGTCAAGATCAAGGTGGGCACGCCAATCTCATGGACGCCGGCAGAGGTCGAGTCGGGCGAGATGGACGTCATCGGGCCTGATGGCTCCGTGCGCAAGGTGCTGTGGGCCGACGCCGCCCAGGACCCCGGTTGGTGCAAGCTCGACTGGGTCGTGGCTGATCCGCTGCGCGGCCAGCTGGCGAACGCGAGCAACGTGCTCGATCCAACCTGGGAAGCGCCGGATGGCAAGATCGTGCCGCTGGACGGCTTTCTAGACCCCTATTTCCAGGAGGTCTACCTCGACACCGACGCGCGCCCGGTGTTCGACAAGATCGTCAAGAATCTGAGCGCTGACGCGGTCGACGAGTACGTCACGCAGCTCCGCCACGAGGTCTGGAAGTACAGCGTCAAGGACCAGAGCTGGGGCAAGGTCGCGCGCCGCCTCTACAACATCTTCCGCCTGACCGGCCACTATGCGGAGGCGGCCTACATCCGCGAGCTGTTCGATGAGCCGACCACCGCGCTGTACCAGGTCGCCGCGCTCATCCGCACGCTCGATGAGGCGGCCGGGGATGGCTCGCCGTTCGACCGCGAGATCATGGTGGAGCAGGCCGACAAGCTGATCATGTCGGCCATCTCAGCGCTCGAAGGCCCCCAGGAGGCGGAGGTCGTGTCGCAGCTGCTGCGCTTCCGCGACGAGCTGTCTGGGCGCACCAAGACTGACCGCAGCGTCGAGGTAAAGGCGCTCCACACTGAGACCATGGACACGGTCAACGAGTACTTCAAGCGGCGCCTTTACGCGGTGGCCGAGATCGCCACGTACCTGGACCAGGTCGCAGCAGAGGGCGGCACGCACTGACTCTTCGCTCGCGTCCATTCCTGGCGGCACTGGTGGCGCTGTCCTTCGCCGTGGGCGCGCCTGCGTCGCCGGCCGCGGCAGCGTCCTTGCCGAGCGGCCACTTCACGTGGACCGGCAGCGTGGCGGCCACCTTCGCCGTGCCCGCCGACCTGCGCAAGACTGCCTCGCGCCACGACCCCAACTTCAACCTCGACTACGTCAGCTACCAGCAGTACGCCGCGCCACTCGGACCACTGGTCGACGGCGGCCAGGTCACGATCGTCAGCCGCAACGGCAAGCAGCTGCTGGTGGGCGGCGCGTACTACCCGGGCCTGCGCTCGCAGCGCGCTGCGGGACTTTCCGCGGCCCAGGCGCTGCAGGTCGCGGCCGATGTGCGCGGTGGATTGGCATCGCTCCCGGACGGTATCCGCGAGGTCGCCACGCAGCGGACGAGTCTGCGCCTGGACCCGGTGTCGGGCCGGCTCTTCTACCTGGTCGCGACCGCGGCGCCGGCCAACAATGGCTACCAGCAGATCGACGCCCAAACCGGCGATCTCCTGGGCGCGTGGGGTGGCGTAGACCAGATCAACGCGGGCCAGGGAGTCGGGGTCAAGGCAGACACAAAGACCCTAACGACCAGCCCGTTCAACGTCGTAGGCGCCCTGACATCAAACGACGGCAACTATCTGCTCAAGAGCGCCGACGGCAACTTCATTACATACAACGCCAACGGCAGCAATGCGATCACAACGAACCCAGTCATGACCGACAGCGGCAACGGGAATAACGACATCTGGCAGGGCGCGTCCCAGGCGGCCGGCGTTGACGCCCAGTACTACGCGGCACTCACGGTCCAGTTCTACAGCGACGAACTGGGCTATGACTGGCTCAACGGTTGCATTGAGGACGCCGCTCACGCTCCTAACTTTCCCAACCAGGTGCGCAGCGTCGTCCACTTCGACGCGTCGCCCAACAGCGTGCCCTACGACAATGCCTTCTGGGACGACCAGCTCTACTACATGGTCTATGGCGACGGCAGCAGCACTGATCGGCCGCTGTCTGCCGGCCAGGATGTCGTATCGCACGAGCTGTCCCACGCTGTTACCCAATGCACCGGCAATCTCAAGTACAGGAGCGAGTCAGGCGCACTCAACGAGTCGTTCTCGGACATCATGGCCACGGCTGCCGAGTTCATCATGGAAGAGCCGCTCAGCTCGAACTGCCGGCTGCGACCCGGCCAGACCGAGTGCGGCGACTGGCTCGTCGGCGAGGATCTGGCGCGGACCGCGTCAGGTGCCGCGATCCGCGATCTCGCCGATCCAGGGGCCGAGGGCCAGCCCAGCCACTTCGCCGATCGATCCTTCCAGGGCTGGTCGCCCGGTTCGTGTTCCGCTGGCAGCGACTACTGCGACGTCCACCGCAACAGCGGCATCCCCAACCACGCCTTCTACCTGCTGGCCCACGGCGGCCGCAACGCCCGCTGTTCGGGTCCGACCGACCCCAAGGCTGACTGCGACGTCGTGGTGCCCCCAACCAGCCTCGACCACGCCACGAAGATCTGGTTCGCCGGGCTGACCACGCTCACTGGCGATGCGACGATGTGCGATGCGCGCAACGCGACGATCGCTCAGGCATCCGTCCTGTACCCGACCTCCGTAACCGATATCGCCGCGACTATCCTCGCCTGGCAGGCGGTCGGCCTGGGCGATAACTGCGATACCTCGACCGACTTCAGGGTCAGCCTGTCCGATCCGACGGTCGCCCTGCAACCCGCTGGCTCGGGGACGACCCACCTGAATCTCGTCCGCGGAGGGATCGGCGGCGATCAAGGTGACATCCACTTCTCGGTCGACCGTGTTGGCCCGGCAACGGTGGCGGCTAACCCGGTCGTCAATCTGGGGCCCGACTCTTCCGGGTCGGAGATCGGGATTACGGCCGACAGCAACGCGGCCGACGGCATCTACCCAATCCTCGTCACGGCGACCGGCGTGGGCGCTCCCCATTACGCGGCGGCCACTTTCGTGGTCGATACCACTGGACCCATCTCTTCGGTGAACAGCGTGGGTTTCTTCTCTGGTGCGGGTGCGGAAGTCAGCCCGACTGGCGACATTGATTTGACGATCACCTGGAGCGCCTCGGACT
>DAIERN010000130.1 GCA_027346765.1 Chloroflexota bacterium
TCGAGCGCACGGCGCGGCTCTGATCGCCCGGCCCGGTCGCGCTCGGGCCGCCTAGACTCGCCGGCACATGGCGCGAACTGATTTTGGCGGGCAGGCCCTGCTCGAGGGCGTGCTCATGCGCGGCCGCAACGCGATCGGCGTGGCCCTGCGCCACCCCGACGGCTCGATCGTCGCCACGCACGAGCAGCTCAACTCGATCCTCCATCGCAACCGCTTCGCGCGCGCGCCGTTTTTCCGCGGCGTCGTGCTGCTGTACGAGACGCTCGTCATCGGCACGCGCTGGCTGATGCGCTCAGGCTCCGTTCAGGCCGAGGGCGAGGGCCAGGAGCTGGGCAAGGGCACGATCGCGCTTACGCTCATCATCACGCTGGGCATGGCGGTGGGGCTCTTCGTGTTGCTGCCGCTGTTCCTTGCCGGCGCGGCGACGACGGCGGTCGCCGGACCGGGCCAGACGCTGCTGGCGCATCTCGTCGAGGGCGTCATCCGCGTGGTGATCTTTGTTGCCTATTTGCTGCTCGTGAGC
Source organism: Chloroflexota bacterium (assembly GCA_027346765.1). The sequence continues at coordinate 524 of DAIERN010000130.1, forward strand.
CGATTCGGCGACATCCAGCGCACGTTCCAGTACCACGGCGCCGAGCACATGACCATCCACGCTCTCGAGCGCGAGGACCCGCTGACCATCGAGAACGTGCGCAAGTACCCCACCGCGCACCAGCGTTGCGGCACCGAGTTCCTGGTGATCTTCATCATCCTCTCGATCCTGATGTTCAGCCTCCTCGCGGGCCAGAACCTGTGGATAAGCATCCTTGGCCGCATCGCGCTGGTGCCGGTCATCGCCGCGATCGCCTATGAGCTGCTCCGCATCGGCGCCCGCTATCGCCACCATTGGTACGTGCGCTGGCTGTACCTGCCGGGGATCTGGCTCCAGGCGATCACGACCAAGCAGCCCGATGACAGCCAGATCGAGGTCGCGATCGCGTCGATGCAGGAGGCCCTCGCCGCCAACGACGAACCGGCACCCGCGGGCAGCTTCGATCCACCGCGCCGACCCATCCCGATGGCCGCCGCTGAGGAGAAAGCCGGCTCGGCGACCGACCACGCCGCCTGATGGGCCTCGAGGAGCGCCTCGAGGATCTCGAGCAGCGCCTGACCGAGATCGAGCACGAGTGGACCAAGCCCGAGATTGCCGCTGACCCCGAGCAGCGGCGCGCACTTGGGCGCGAGCAATCGCAGATCGAGCCGATCGTCGATACCTACCGCCGCTTGCGCGCCGTCCGCGCCCAGCTGGCCGCCGCGCGCGAGGCTGAGAGCGATCCCGAGCTGCGCGAGCTCGCCCGCGACGAGATCACCCAGAACGAGGCCGCCGAAGTTGAGCTGGTAGAGCGCCTCCGGGTGCAACTGCTGCCGCGCGACCCCAACGACGACAAGAACGTGATCGTCGAGATCCGCGCCGGCACGGGCGGGGAGGAGGCTGCCCTGTTCGGGGCGCAGCTCTTCCGGATGTACAAGCGCTACGCCGAGCGTCACCGCTGGCACACCGAGCTGATCACGGCCAACGAAACCGGCATTGGTGGGTTGCGCGAGGTCATCTTCGAGGTGCGCGGTCAGGGCGCGTACAGCCGGCTCAAATACGAGGGCGGTGTGCACCGAGTCCAGCGCGTGCCCGAGACGGAATCGAGTGGCCGCATCCACACCTCCACCGCGACGGTCGCCGTGCTGCCCGAGGCGGACGAGGTGGAGGTGCAGATCGACGAAAAGGACCTGCGCATCGACGTCTACCGCTCGCAGGGTCCCGGCGGCCAGAGCGTCAACACGACCGATTCAGCTGTGCGCATCACCCACCTGCCGACGGGCCTCGTGGTGGCGATCCAGGACGAGAAGAGCCAACACAAGAACCGCGCCAAGGCGATGAGCGTGCTCCGCGCGCGGCTGCTCGAGCAGGAACAGCGAAAAGCGCATGAAGCTGAAGCAGAAGTGCGCCGGTCGATGGTTGGCTCGGGCGAGCGGTCGGAGAAGATTCGGACTTACAACTTCCCGCAGGACCGGGTCACCGACCACCGCATCAACGTCGATCTGCACAACCTGCCCAACGTCCTCGACGGTGACCTCGATGACCTCTTGGACGAGTTGATTTCGACCGACCAGGCAGAGCGCCTGGCACATCTCGAGTAAGGCCAACGGGGGAAACACATGGCCAAAGCGACCGAGCTGGAGCTCAAGGGGACGGATATCTTCGACGCGCCGCCGGTGCCCGGCGCGCCAGCACCGCCCGTGGTCCGTGCGACCGACCTCACCGGCGTGCACGTCCTCAAGGCGGGCGACATGTTCATGATGAACAACGCTCACGGTGACGTCCGGCCCGACGGCCGCGGGCTGGGCCTGTTCCTGGGTGACACGCGCTTCCTCTCGAGGTACGACCTGCTGCTCAATGGCACGCATCCCGTCGTGCTGCGCGCCGGCCCAGCCGCGTCCCAGCACAGCGTCATCCAGATGGCCAATCCGGACCTGCTCGATCAGGGTGCCGACGTCGACAGCGAGGAGATCGTGCTGCGGCGCCACTCACTGGGCGTCGTCCGCGACCGAACGGTGAGCGACGGCCTGCGCGAGCGCATTACCGTCACCAACTACACGACGCTGCCTCAGCGCGCCCGCCTGACGCTCGTGCTCGACGCCGACTACGCGGACATCTTCGAGCTGCGCGGCCTGGTTCGGCCGCGCCGCGGCGATCGCCTCGCCAATGAGTGGACCAGCGACGGCGTTACCTTCAGCTACCGCGGCCTGGACTTAATCGTACGGCGTACGAGTATCTCGGTCACGCCGCCCATGCACCGCGCGGCCGTCACCGTGCCCGATCCGGGGCTCGATGTCGCGGGCACGACCCTGGAGCTCAACTGGCTCATCGAGCCGGGCAAGAGTGAGACGCTGGCGATCGAGGTGCGGGCGGAGACGCTCGACGGCGGCCCGGCACACATGCCGCCGCGACCGTGGGCCGCCGGGGCAATTATCGAAACCAGCCAGGTGCTGGCCGAGCGCGCCCTTGAACGGGCCCAGGCAGACCTCAATCTGCTCGTCAACGACGGCCCGGCGCCGGGTGAGCGCTATGTCGCCGCGGGCGTGCCCTGGTTCAGCTGCCTCTTTGGGCGCGACTCGATCATCACCAGTCTGCAGCTGCTCGCCGTGCGGCCCGAGATCGCCCAGGCCACACTCGCGATCCTGGCGCGACTGCAGGCAACGGAGGTCGACGAGTTCCGCGATGCGGCGCCGGGCAAGATCCTGCACGAGCTGCGTACCGGCGAGCTGGCGCGGACCGACGAGATTCCGCACACGCCTTACTACGGCACGGTGGACGCGACGCCGCTGTGGCTGATGCTGCTCGATGAGTACGAGCTCTGGACCGGCGATGCGGCACTGGTCGATCGGCTGTGGCCCAACGCCCTCGCGGCGCTCAGCTGGATGGACAAGTACGGCGATGTCGACGGTGACGGGTTCATCGAATACCAGCGCCAGTCCGAGCGCGGCCTCGTCAACCAGGGCTGGAAGGACTCGGCCGACTCGGTGCGCAACCGCGACGGCAGCCTGGCGGAGGGGCCCATTGCGCTCGTCGAGGTCCAGGGCTACGCCTATGCGGCGCGGCGTGGCCTGGCGCGGCTGGCACGTATCCGCGGCGACACCAAATTTGCGGCCGAGCAGGATGCCGCGGCTGACATGCTGCGCGAGAAATTCGAAGAAGCGTTCTGGATGGAGGACGTGGGCATCTACGCGATGGCGCTGGACGGCGCCAAGCGCCAGGTGACCGGCATTGCTTCCAACGCCGGCCATGCGCTCTGGACGGGCATCGCCGACCTTGACCGCGCAGCGCGAACGGCCGAGGTGCTGACGAGCGGCGGCATGTGGAGCGGCTGGGGCATTCGCACCCTGTCCGCCGACACGATCGGCTTCAACCCGATCGGCTACCACCTGGGCACGATCTGGCCGCACGACAACGCGATCTGCGCCGCCGGTTTCGCGCGCTATGGATTGTTCGAGGAGACCCGCCTGGTCGCCGGCGCGCTGTTCGAAGCGACCGCTCACTTCCGCGAGGCGCGCCTGCCCGAGCTCTTCTGCGGCTTCACGCGCGCGGCATCGCCGCTGCCGGTGCCGTACCCGGTCGCCTGCTCGCCCCAGGCCTGGGCGGCGGGCTCGCTCTATCACCTCATGGCGGCGACGCTTGGTCTGCGCCCGGACGCGCGCGCCAAGCGGCTTGAGCTGGTACGGCCGGCGCTGCCCACGTGGCTGCCCGGCCTGCGGGTGCGCGGACTGCGCGTGGGCGATGCGCAGGTCGACCTGGAGTTCGCCGCGCAGGATGAGTCGATATCGGTCGAGGTGCTCCGGCGGACGGCCGACCTGGATGTTGTCGTCCGCCTCTAGCGTCGCCGACCTGCTGCGGGCCGGCAGCCAGGCGTTGGAAGCCGCTGGCTCAGAGACTCCGCGGCTCGATGCCGAGCTGCTGCTGGGCCACGTCCTGGGTGTAGGCCGGGCGACCCTGCTGGCGGAGGGCCAATCTGGTGTGTCAGAGGCTCAGCGCGCCGCTTTCGACGAGCTGGTCGCGCGGCGTGCGAGCGGTGTGCCGGTGGCCTACCTGCGCGGCCTGAAGGAGTTCTACGGCCTGGCGCTGAGCGTGGACGAGCGGGCGTTGATCCCCCGGCCGGAAACGGAAACGCTCGT
>DAIERN010000131.1 GCA_027346765.1 Chloroflexota bacterium
CAGCACGCCTAATGCAGGTCGGTCTGCGGATCCTCGGGCAGGATCAGTGGGGCGATCGGATTCTGGCTGAAGTCGAAGTCGGCCCGTAAGTCACCCAAGCTTGGATCGTCCTCCCGAACGTCTGGTCGGGGGTCCGGCCGTCCATCGGTCGCGGGATCAAGCCGCTGGCCCTGGAGGAAGTCGTCCTCGATGAACTTGACGTATGCGTCGAAGCTCAAGGTCTGGTGGTCGATCAGGCCGGCCCGGGCGTATGGACTGATGACCAAGGCGGGAACGCGCAGCCCGTAGCCGTAGTCGTCGACGGTAGGCGGCACGACGTGGTCGTAGAAGCCGCCCCAGTCGTCCCAGGTGAGGAAGATGGCCGTGCTGTCCCACAGCGGCGACGACGCGATCGTGTTTATCAGGTGCGTGACGTACGTCTGGCCGGCGCTGACGCGGCCGGGCGGATGCTCGCTGACCGTGCCATTGGGAACGATCCACGACACCGCCGGGAGCGACCCGTCGGCAACGTCGGTATAGAAGTTGTCGAGCGTTTGGACATTGCCCAGCTGGCCGTCATCGTGGACGTCGTCGAAATACGGCAGCGGGTTCCAGATCTGCGGCGTCACCGCATCCTGCGGCCGCGGATCGCACGTCTCGCCGTCGTTGTAGCAGTCGGGCTGGGTGCCCGGAGCGATGTAGTAGGCCCAGCTGACGTCGTAGGCGTGCAGCAGCCAGGTGATGTCCGTCCACGGATACTCGGGCCGCTCCTTGCTCGCTGAAGGCCGGTGCGCCCGGAGGCCCGCCGGGTTGGCCGGTTCGCTCTGGCACGAGCTGGCATCGTTGGGCACCGAGCAGCGCGCCGACCACTCCGACACCATGTACAGGTGCGAGGGCAGGCTCCACGACTTGACCGCCTCGAACATCGCGTCCTGCAGCACGAAGTTCTGGGCGTAGGCCCAGTAGTTGGGGATCTCGTTCGCGTCGTGGTAGCCCATGACGTCCTGGCCCGCGCCGCAGGTTGGCTCGAAGGGGTCGCGGCAGCGCGGGCCGCCGCCGGTGCGCGCCTGCTCGACGAAGCCGTCCATCTTGCCGCCGTCGATGTCGGCCGTCGCCGCGTCGAAGCTGTGCGGCCCGCCAATGTCGATGTCGTTGGTGTCATGGAAGGGCGCGGTGCAGGTGCCCAGCGCCGGGCTGTTGGGCAGGCACACCGTGGGCTTGCCGCCGAACATCGGGATGCCGTTGGCGCCCGGGTACGTGCCGAAGTACGAATCGAAGCTGCGGTTCTCCTGCATCACGATGACGACGTGCTTGATCAGGTGGATGAGATCGTCGGGGTTGAGCGATTCGGGCGGCGGGGCGATCGTCGGTACAGGGCTGGCGGTCTGGCCCGGCGCCAGAGTCCGGGAAGGCACGGTGGTCCGATCGTGGTCGTTCGAGACGGTCACGCAGCCGGTGATCAGTGCCGCGATGCAGGCAAGCGCGAGAACCTGACTGGTCCGGGGCTTGGCCATCACCCGGTACGACGTTTGGGCCGTCAGCCGCGCAGAGTTCCCTGGCGCAGGACCGCCAGCAGCCCGGTAGCGCCGAGCGGCTTGCTGAAGAAGAAGCCCTGGCCGTAGCGACAGCCGAGCTCCGCCAGGCGCCACGCCTGCTCGCGCGATTCGACACCCTTGGCGACGACCTCGACGCCGCGCACATCGGCCAGGTTGATCAGTGACAGCGCGAACGCCTGCTCCTGGGCGGGGCCGTTGATGGCGGCCACGAACTCGCGCGCCAGCTTGACCTGATCGACGGTCAGCGCTTTGAGATCGGCGATCGAGGTGGCAACGCCGAAGTCGTCGAGGACGACGCGCACGCCGGCATCGCGCAGCTCGGTCAGGGCCGTGCCGATCGCCGGCATCTCCGGGGCAACCGCGCCGGTCAGCTCAACCATCATCAGCCGCGGCTCCAATCCGGCGCCGGCAAGCGCCTTGAGCATCGCTGCCGCGGCACCCGGTGCGCGCAGCTGGCTGGGGGCGACGTTGACGCTGACTATGCCCGGCCGCTCAGTTGTGCGCGGCCACGTTGCCGCCGCGCGCGCGGCCCGGTCCAGCACGAAGGTGCCGATGCCGTCGAGCAGGCCCGCTTCCTCGGCAACGGCCACGAACTCGCCCGGCGCGACGGTGCCGCGCCGCGGGTGGCGCCAGCGTACCAGCGCCTCGGCGCCGGTGACCGTGCCCGGCCCCAGCCGCACGACTGGCTGAAACTCGAGCCTGAACTCGCCGCGCTCGATCGCGCCCACGAGGTCTTGACGCAGCTCGTCAACACCCCCGGATTGCTTCGCCATCCTCAAACCATAACTCGCGACCATGTGAGGCGGTTTGTACGATGCCTCGCACAGCGTTCGATATAGGAGATTCGGTGGCTGTCCGGGCAGAACGCGAGCTTCCGTGGTGGTCCAAGAGCAGTGTCGTGCGCAAGCGCTCGCTGAACGCGGACCGCATCGTCCACGCCGGCATGACGCTGCTCGATCGCGACGGCCTCGACGGCCTGTCGATGCGCCGGCTGGGGGTCGAGCTGGGCGCCGGTGCCACCTCGATCTACTGGCACGTGCCCAACAAGGACGCGCTGCTCGATCTGGTCGTCGATCGCCTGATGGCGGAGGCCAATGCCGCGATCGGGGCTGAGCCGGGCTCGATGTGGCGCGTCGAGCTGGCCGCCTACGCGATGGCGCTGCGGTCCGTGCTGGAGCGCCATGCCGCTGCTGCGGCGCTGCTGTCGACGCGCGCGCCGGTGGGGCCGGAAGGGCTGCGTTTCATGGAAGGGGTGATGGGCGCGCTCGCCCGCGCCGGGTTCGGCGGCCGCCAGCGAGCGCTCGCCTATGCCGCGCTGACCGGCTACCCGATCGGCCAGGTGGTGATGAAGCAAAGGCGGGCACCGACTGACCGCGGGCCCCGATCAACCGCCGGCAACCAGCTCCAAACGCTGGGCAGCCTGCTGCGCGGTGTCCCACCCGACCGATTCCCGGGCGTGTTCGAGAGCGCGGGCCACCTGGCCCAGCTGACCGACGAAGAGGCGTTCGACTACGGCCTGCAGCGCCTGCTCGATGGGCTCGAGGCAGAGCTGGTGCGGGTCACACCGCAGCGGCCGTGAGGGCTCTCGCCCGCGCGAAGATCTGATCGAGCATCGCTGGCGTAAGGCGGCCGGTGAAAGTGTTCTGCTGGCTGGGGTGAAAGCTGCCGAGCAGCGTGTACGGGCCCACCCGCGCCTCGCTTGCGTGGCCAAAAGGCGGCCGCGGCCGTGCCGGCAGTCCGTTCGCGGCGAGCGCTCGCAGCGCGCCGTCCCAGGCGTACGCGCCCAGGCAGACGAGCACCTTCAGGCGCGTGAGCGCCGCCATCTCAGCCGCGAGATAGGGCAGGCAGTTGTCGCGCTCTTCGGGGGTCGGGCGGTTCGCCGGTGGCGCGCAACGGTTCACCGCGGCCACGTACAGGTCGTTGAGTCGCAGCCCGTCGTCAGCCCTGGTTGACATTGGCTGATTGGCGTAGCCGGTGCGGTAGAGCGAGGCGAAAAGGAAATCGCCTGAGCGATCGCCGGTGAATACTCGCCCGGTGCGGTTGCCGCCATGCGCCGCCGGCGCGAGGCCAACGATCAGCACGCTCGCTGTTGGGTCACCAAACCCCGGGACCGGCCGCGCCCAGTAGTGCTCGCCTGCAAATCGCGCCGGCGGATTGCGGGCGGCCTCCTTGCGCCACGCGACCAGCCTGGGGCAGCGCCGGCACTCGACGATGTGCGCGTTGATCGCGTCGAGATTCACCTCACGGCGCCGGCGGTCGCTCCACTGAGCAGGCTCGACAGGTGTGCCCGGTTTTCGACTGATCGGAAGTCGTGCAGGGGGTTGGAGGCAAGCAGCGTCTCGACCGCCGGCTTGCCTGCCTCGCGGACGTACACCGCCGGATGGATGTCGCCCGTGTCGTCGGTTTCGACCGCGATGGCGACCCCGGCAGGACCCTCCTCGTCCACGAACTGGGCGAGCGGCGTTATGCCCTCGTCGCGAATGCCCTTGCCTGAATCGAGCGAGAAGGCACGCGCCAGGTACGACTTCTGGTTCCAGAGCTCGGGCGAGCGCGTCGCTTCCATCAGGAGCAGGTCGACCAGGGCATCAGGCTTCACCTCGGGGCGCGGCAGCTCGATCCCGAAGTGCGTCTGCGCCACGTGATAGACCATCGTCCGCGCGTTGTAGCGCGCCCCGTGAACCGCGCCCGAGTTGGCCGGCAGACCGTACTTCTTCATCCCGGACACGCCCTGACCGATCGTGCCCGCGAAGTAGATGCCCGGCACGGTGGCGCTCTCGTAGTAGTTGGTCATGGCCGGCAGGCCACTCCGGCCAAAGACGGCCACGCCCAGGTCAGGCAGGTCGCGCAGCGGACACTGGAAGCCCGTCGCGGCGATGACCTCATCGGTCTCGACGCTGAGCTCCTGGCCGTTCTCAGAGCGAACGCAGAAGACGCGGAAGCCGCCACCGTGGGCGCGCTCGATCCGATCGATCGCGACCTTGAAATTCTGGTCGATTTCAACCCATTTTTTTTCGTCGTCGAGCGGGAGATCGGAGTCGCCGCGGATCGGATCGAACTCGGCCCTCAGAGACTTCCAGTCGGCGATCGCC
>DAIERN010000132.1 GCA_027346765.1 Chloroflexota bacterium
ATGGGGCGCGTTCCCCCTCAGGACTGTCGACGATAGACGTGGCGGGCTCAGTGCGTCCCGTGCCATACGTAACGTCCTACGCCACTCCTCAGCTGCCTGGGGGCGCAGGGAAGACGCCCTTGAATACCACAATAATTGGCAGGTTTACGCTCGCTTGCTGCGCGCTTGGAAGGGCTGAGCCTGCACCGCTAAGGAGCTAACGGCTCCCAAAGCATGTGCGCTACCGGACTGCGCTACACCCCGCTGCGCTGATGATAGGGCGCGGCAAGGCGCGCGCCTTTAGGCTGCGCGGATGCGCGTAGGACTGTGTATTCCAATCGGTGAGCGTGGACCGGAGCTCGTGCCCATCCGGTACCGGGAGATGCGCGAGCTGGCTGAAGCCGCCGAGTCGGGCGGTCTGGATTCCATTTGGGTCGCCGACCACCTCTTCATCCGATCCGACAACGGGACGGACCGCGGCCTGTGGGAGTCGATGTCGATGCTCGCCGCGTTGGCGGAGGCGACGTCGCGCGTCGAGCTGGGGCCGCTCGTCCTGTGCACGCCGTTCCGCAATCCGGGGATGATCGCGTGGGCCGCGAACTCGCTCGATGAGATCAGCGGCGGCCGGTTCGTGCTGGGCCTGGGTGCCGGCTGGCACCAGCCCGAGTTCGACGCGTTCGGCTTTGACTTCGGCCACAAGGTGAGCGTCTTCGCCGACTCGTTGCAGATCATCGCGCCGCTGCTCCGGGACGGGCAGGTGGCCCATGAGGGCAAGTACCTGAGGGGCGAGGCGAGGATCCACCCTCGAGGCCCGCGGCCCAGCGGCCCGCCGATCCTGACCGCTGGATCCGGCCCGCGCATGCTGGGTCTCACGGCGCGCTTCGCCGATCGCTGGAACAGCGTCTGGTACGGCCTGCCGACAGACGAGTTCCGGGACGAGCGGCGGCGGCTCGAGGAGGCCTGCGCGGCGATCGGCCGCGACCCGGCGACGATCGAGGTCAGCGCCGGCATCCAGGTCTACGACCCGAACACCGTCGACGCCAATGGCCCGGAGCGCATCGTGGGTCGCGCGCCGCTGATCCTCGACGCGCTGCGAACCTGGCAGGCCGAGGGCGTGGCCGAGGTGATGTGCCGCATGGAACCGGCGTCCGTGCCGCTCGCCGCAGAGATCAGCCGCGCGGCCGCAGAGCTGCGCGCGGGTTAGGCGCTCAAGCGGTCGTCGCCGCCTTGCTCGCGGATTCGCGAGCCGTGGCGCGGACGGCGCCCGATGTCCCTGTTGCGATGAGAGCCTCGTCGAGCATGCGCAGATAGGGAGCCGCTCCCACCGCTTCGATCATCTCCCGCGCGAACGGGACGTAAGTGCGGATCTCGGGCTCGTCTGGGAACAGGCGCAACGCATCGATGACGGCCGTGGCAGCATCGAAGCGCATCCCTATTGAGCGCATGGTGTCGATCGCCCAGCGCATCTCGCGCAGCGCGTCCTGGGGCCGGCCCTCGAACAGGTCAACCATTGCCGTCGCCCACTTGCGCGCTGATTCGGCGGCCGGCGTCCCGCTTGGATAGCGGTCGATCTTCTCCTTGGTTAGCTTCGCCGCCGCGAGGTCCTTGGTCACCGCCACCGAGTGCAGTGCCGACTGGAGCACGAATGGGTCCGAGTCGGGCCAATCGACCAGAGCGCCGTGAGCCAGCCTGATCGCCTCATCGTGACGCCCTTGCAGGTAGGCCACCTCTGCCCGGAGGTAGTCGATGCCGCCGACGATCTGGCCGTCCTGGATGTCGCCAGCGGCTGCCTGTGCTCTGGGGGCGAGCTCGTCGAGATCCACGCCGCGGCGGGCCAGGATCAGGCCGCGGACCAGTAGGGCGCGGGCCTGGTCGTATTGGTTGGGCGAGCTCGACAACGTCTCCTCGAGCAGCTCGAGCGGCCGGTCCCAGTCGGCGCCGATCGCCACCGAGTACATGCCGCTCGTGCCGACGAGCCAGTTGAACATGCTGCGCTGGCCCAGCCGGCGCGCAACCTCGATCGCCTCGTAGACAGTCTGCAGGCCCTTGACCGGCTCGCTCTCGACCTGGGCCACGGACAGGTTGTTGCGGCCGCGCAGCTGGAGATCCACGAAGTCGTTCCTGTCGGCGAGCTCGACCGACTTCTCGTGCAGGGCCAGGGACTCGCGCAGTCGACCCAGGCGATGCATCGACGACGCCTTGTTGATCAACGCTTCAGTGACGATCCGCTCAAGATTGCGCACGTCGGCGACCTTGAGCGCCCGATCCGCGGCGTCGATCGATTCCTGGTTCTTGTTCGTGCGCATGTAGGCTCGCGAAAGGTTGGCCAGGACTTCGGCCGATTCGGGCGTGTCTGACTCCTGCGTGATGGTGGCCAGCTCCTGCTCCATGAACTCGACCGCTTCGTTGAGGTGGCCGTTGTCCAGCAGGATGCGGCCCAGCAGCGCCACCGCGCGAAGGCGCGCCGGTTCGTCGCCGGTTGCCGCGTAGTGGGCGATCACCTCGCGGCCGTAGCGCTGGGCCTGCTCGTCGCGGCCGATGGCGTTGGCCGATTCCGCGGCGAGCTGGGTCAGCGCAACGCGCTCACCGGAGTCAGTCGTCACGGCAAGGGCCTGTTCGAGGTAACCCAGGGCCTGCTCGTGGCTCCCCAGCGCCGCGGCCCGTTCGGCCGCTCCCCGCAGAGCCAGCCGCGCCTGGACGGCGAGCGCGTCTGCTTCCGGTCCGGCCTCGGACGCCTCGTGTGCCGCGAGGTAGTGACTGGCAAGGACGCCGGCCAGCTCCTCGTCGGCGAGCGTCTCGAAATACCGCGCGGCCGCCAGGTGGCGCGACCGCCGATCGCGCCGCGCAAGCGTTCCGTACGCGACCTCGCGGATGAGCGACTGGACGAAGCCGTACTGGCCGCGTTCCGGCGAGCGCGGGTCAGCCTCCAGCTCCAGGAACTCGCGCCGGACCAATGAGCGCAGCCGCGGCTCGATCTCCGCGGCCGTCATGCCCGATGTCGCCGCGAGCGCGGCAGTCGTGAACCTCTGGCCCAGCACCGCGCCGTCCTGGAGCAGCGTCCGGTCCGTTGGGTCGAGCGCGTCCAGGCGCGACGCGATGAGCGAGCGCAGCGTCTCCGGCACCGCCAGCTCACCCAGGTCGCCGGTGGGCGTGTAGGCGCCGTCGCTGAGCGTCAGCCGGCCGTCGGCGACGAGCATGCGCATCGTCTCGACCGCGTACAGCGGGATGCCGTCGGCGCGCTGGAGAATTGCGACGACCGCCTGCTCGGGCAGACCGGGCGCGAGGCCCGCGAGCAGCTGGCGCATCGCTTTCTCGGTCAGCGGCTCGAGCGGCATCTGGGTGGCCAGCCGGTGGCCCGTGCCCCAGCCGGGCTTGCGCTCGTACAGCTCGGGTCGGGTCAGGGCGACGACGAAGATGGGCTTGTTCTTGGACCACTCGAGCAGGTGCTCGATGAAGTCGAGCAAGCCCGTGTCGGCCCACTGGATGTCCTCGAAGACGAGCACCGTGGTGGCCTTGTCCGCGATCCGCTCGAAGAAGATGCGCCACGCGGCGAAGAGCGCGTCGCGTCCCCCGGGTGGCGGCGGCTCCAGGCCCAGCAGGGCAAGCAGGGCCGGTTCAACCCAGGTCCGCTCGTCGGGCTCGGTCACCCACTGCGCGACCGTGGCACTGATCCGCGCCCGGGAAGTTGCCTCGTCGTCTGTCTCGGCCAGCTCAGCGCGGCGGCGGATCATCTCGCCCAGCGCCCAGAAGGTGACGCCCTCGCCGTACGCCGGGGAGCGGCCACGGTGCCAGTAGATCGTCTCCACGACGCCGTCGATGTACTTCTCGAACTCCCAGGTCAGACGGCTCTTGCCGATGCCCGCCGGACCGCTGATCGCGGCGATCCGCGCCCGGCCGTCGCGCGTCGTGGCGTGGAGCAGCTCCTTGAGCAGTCTTAGTTCTTCATCGCGGCCGCTGAATGGCGCCTCCAAGCCCTCGCTGCGCTGCTGGCCGCCTCGGTTGCTGACGACCCGGAGGGCCCTGTACGCAGCAACGGGCGCCGCCTTGCCCTTGAGCTCCTGCGCGCCGACGGACTCGAATGCGATCGAGGCCTTCGCCGCGTTCATCGTGCTTTCGCTGACGAGGACCGCTCCCGCGGGAGCCGCCGACTGCAACCGACTGGCCGTATTGACCATGTCACCGGCGACCATGCCCTGGCCCTCAGCACCGATGGTCACCGCGGCTTCGCCGGTCACGATCCCCGCGCGGGCCTGCACGCCATCGCCCAGCCCACGGGCGGCATCGACCAGCTCGAACGCGGCCCTGACCGACCGCTCGGCGTCGTCCTCGTACGCGGTGGGCGTGCCCCACACGGCCATGACCGCGTCACCGATGAACTTCTCGATCACGCCGCCGTGACGCTCGGCCGGCGGGCGGCCGATGCCGGCCAGTTCGCGCCGACCGAACCAGAACCACAGCAGGCTGATCAGCATGCCGACGCCGGTGGCGACGAACACCGCCTTGTAGTTCTGCACCAGCGGCGTGCCGCTGATGACGCTGGCCAGCCAGCCGGTGAGCAGCGGCGAGACCAGCGCGCCCAGATTGATGCCCATGTAGAAAATGGTGAAGCCGCGGTCG
>DAIERN010000133.1 GCA_027346765.1 Chloroflexota bacterium
GAGCGCCACCTCGACGTGCGAGAGCGGCAGCGGGTGGCAGAGCGGGATCAGCTCGCTCGTGCGCTTCGCCGCCATGATCCCGGCGAGCTGGGCGGTGGTCAGGGCGTCGCCCTTCGGCAGGTCGCGCAGCCGGCGCCGCCCCTCCTCTGAGGCAAGGAGATCCTCGGTCATGTCCGTGGCGATGGGACCGGGCGCGACGGCATTGATGCGGACGCCGTGCGGCCCGAACTCGCGCGCAAGCGAGCGGGTGAGGCCGATCAGCCCGGCCTTGGCGGCCGAGTACGCGGCCGTCTGGGCGATGCCCATCTGGCCCAGCCGCGAGCAGACATTGACGATCGCGCCGCTGCCGCGCTCCACCATGGACGGCAGCGCGGCGCGCGAGGTGTGGAAAGCGGCGGTGAGATCGGTCGCGATGACCGCGTTCCACTGCTCCGGGGTGATGTCGAGGAACGGCCCGACCTGGGTCAGGCCGGCGTTGTTGACCAGCGCGTCGAGTCGGCCGAAGCGATCGATCGCCTGTTTGACCAAGCCCTCCGCCTGGGCACCATCGGTCAGGTCGGCACAGAATGCCTCCGAGTCGGTGCCCATGCTGCGCACGCGTTCGACGGTGCGCTGGGCGCCGTCAGCCGACGCACGGTAGTGGACCGCGACGGTCGCGCCCTCCTCGGCCGCCTTCGCCGCGATCTCGGCGCCGATGCCGCGGCTGCTGCCGGTGACGAGCACGACCCGGCCGGCAAGAGCCTCAGTCATCTGGCACCGGTGCCGGCCGGAGTGAGCAAGCCGGCATCAGCGAGCGCCTTGCGAACGGCCGCCGCGGCTTCGCTTGAAACCTCGGTCAGCGGCGGGCGCATCAGCGTCGACTCGATCACGCCCAGCTCCTTGAGAGCGACCTTGGTGCGGGCGCGGTAGTCGCGCACCGGCAGGCCGTAGACCGCTTCCTCGAGCGGCAGGATGCGCTCCCAGATCGCTCGTGCCTCAGTCCAGCGCTCCTGCCGGCAGAGGCTGACCATGTCGACCTGTTCGCGGGTCGCCAGCGTCCCGAAACCGATCAGTGCGCCCTCGGCGCCCATCACGAACGACTCGAAGATGAAGTTGTCATCGCCGGTGAGCAGCGCAATCTTGCGCGGCAGCCGCTCGAGCATGCGCCGCGTCAAGAGATAGAGCCGCGCGTCGAAGCTGGCCTCTTTGAGCGCCACGACCTGGTCGATCGCCGCGATCTGGCGCAGCGTGTCCTCGCTGAAGATCACGCCACCCAACGCCGGCTGGAGCTGGAAGGCGACCATGGGCAGGCCGACGCCGCGTGCCACCGCCTCGTGGTACGCGACCGGAATGGCCGGGTCGAGCGGCGTGCCCTGGTAGGCAGGGATGGGGAACATCAGCAGACCCTGCGCACCGGCATCCCGGGCGCGCTTGCCTTCCTCCACCGCTTGCTCGGTGAAATTCGCGCTGAGGCCGGCGATGACCGGGACGCTGCCCGCCTCTTCGACCGCTACCCGCAGAACGGCCTCGCGCTCATGCGGCCAGAGATGCGGCCCCTCGCCGGTATCGGCGTTGATCGCCAGGGCAACGGGCCCCTGCGGCAGCAGCCACTGCAGGTAGCGCCGGTACTGGCGCTCGTCGAACTTGCCGTTGGCGTCGAAGGTGACGACGCAGGCGGGGATGATGCCGTTCAGGTTGAGCGTCACTGGCCATTCCTTCGTGCGGTTGAGTCACGCATGACGACTTGAGTTGGCAGCGTCTGCGGCGCGACTTGCTCGCCGTTGAGCGTCCGCATGGCGGTTTCAAAGCCGCGCCGGCCCAACTCGCGCAGCGGCAGATGGACCGTCGAGAGATGCGGCTCCGTCAGCGCCGCTATGGAGATGTCGTCGAAGCCACAGACGCTGACCTCGCCCGGGACCGCGCGGCCCAGCTCGGCCAGGCGCTGCAGCGCGCCCAGCGCGAGCAGGTCGTTGGCGCAGCAGATCGCCGTGAACTCGACTCCGCGCTCGATCAGCTCATCAACGCCAGTCGCGCCGCCCGCGCGGTTGAAAGCGGTATCGACGATGAGGCGCTCATCGATCGCTATCCCCGCGTCACGCAGGCCGCGGCGATAGCCGCTGAGCCTTTCGCGCGCCACGAACAGCGACGTAGGGCCCGCGAAGAAGGCGATTCGGGTGTGGCCCAGCTCGGCCAGCGCCGCGACCATCGCCGCGATCCCGGCGACGTTGTCGACCCCCACGTCAGGCGGCCCGTCGGCGTGCGGCGACAGATGGACGACCGCTGATCCATTGGCGCGAATGCCCGTCACGTGGCGCGCCAGCTCCTCGTTCGCCTCGCCATCCACGATGCCGGATCCGGCGAAGATCACCGCCGCGGCGCGCAGCGAGCGCAGCAGCCGCGCGTACGAGTTCTCGCGCTCCACGTCACGATCCGACGAGCAGGTGATCACCAGGTACCCGGCGTCGTTGGCGGCATCCTCGACGCCGCGCACGACCTCGTTGAAGTACGGGTCGGTGATGTCGTGGACGATGACCCCGACGATGGGCACGGTGCTTTTGAGCAGGCCGCGCGCCAGTGCGTTGGGCACGTAGTCCAGCTCACGCGCCGCCGCCAGGACGCGCTCGCGGGTGCCCTGCGAGACCGGGTAGTCCACCTCGCCCACGACGCGCGACGCGGTCGCGGTCGAGACGCCGGCGAGCTTGGCGACTTCAGTGATGGAAGCCATCAGTACGTGGGGCCGAACGACTTGGGCTCGTCACGGACTGTCAGCCACTGCCACTGGGTGAAGGTGTCGAAGTTGGCCTCCGCGCCAAAGCGGCCGCCATTGCCGCTCAGGCCCATGCCGCCGAACGGGATCGTGGCCTCATCGTTGATCGTCTGGTCGTTGACGTGGACCATGCCCGCGCGGATTCGCTGAGCGATGGCCAGGCCGCGCGAGATGGAGCGTGAGTAGACGCCCGCGCTCAATCCGTACTCGGACGAGTTGGCCAGCTCGATCGCCTCCTCGTCCGACGCGAACGTGACCACCGGGGCGACCGGACCAAAGATCTCGTCGGTCCAGGCGGGCGCATCGAGCTGGACGTCCGACAGAACGGTCGGTCGGTAGAACAGCCCTTCGTAGGTCCCGCCCTCGACGAGCTTGGCCCCGCCCTTGGCAATGGAGCGCTGCACGATGTCATCGACGCGCTGGAGCTGCCGCTCGTTCACGATGGGGCCCAGCTCAACGTCCGTCCGGTACGGGTCGCCGGTGCGCAACCGGCGCGCCTTCGCGGCGAGCAGGTCGACGTACTCGTTCGCGACGCTCTCGTGGACGATGTGGCGGCCGGTCGCGAAGCACACCTGGCCCTGGAACTGGAAGCTCGCATACGCTCCCGCGCTGGCGGCCGCGGCAAGGTCGGCGTCGTCCAGGATGATCAACGGGTTGTTGCCACCCAGCTCGAGCGAGACCTTCTTGAGCAGGCCACCGGCCATGGCACCGACTATCCGGCCGACCTCAGTCGAGCCGGTGAAGCTGACCAGGTTGACGTTGGGGTCCGTTACCAGCGCCTGACCCGTCTCGGCGTCGCCGATGACGATCTGGAGGAGGCCGTCGGGCAGCCCTGCTTCCTTGAAGACGGCGGCGAACATCGCGCCACCGCAGACCGGCGTCTGCGGATCGGGCTTGAGGATGACCGCGTTGCCCAGGGCCAGCGCCGGGGCGACGACGCGCATGCCCAGGACGCTGGGCGAGTTCCACGGCGTGATCGTGCCGATGACCCCGACCGGGATCCGGCGCAGCATCGACAGCCGCTGGGTCTGGATGGACGGCACGAGCTCGCCGTACGCCTGGTACGGGAGCGTCGCCGCGTTGTGGAGCTCCTCGATCGTGAAGTTCTGCTCGTGGTGCATCTTGTTGCGGTGGGCGCCGGTCTCGCGCATGGTCCAGGTGCCCAACTCGGCCCGATGCGCTTCGTAGATCTCCGCCGCGCGGCTTAAGATCGCCGATCGCTCCTGGTAGGAGGCCGCAGCCCAGGCGGGTTGCGCGGCTTTTGCCGCGGCCGCAGCACGGGCGACGTCCTGCGCTGTCGACATCTGCATGTCAAGCAGGTGTCTGCCGGTCGCGGGCTCGTTCACAGTGTGCGTCTCGCCCGTGCCCGGCTGCCACGCAGCGAGGAACGAGTCGAGCCAGCCGCCCTCTTGCGCTACCTGATCGGGTGCGGTCGCGACCATCAGTGCTGCTCCTCATTTGGGTTCGTCACGGCGAAGCGTTCGGCATAGGTCCTTGGCGCATTCGGCACGACGGCGCGCTGGCCCGTCTCCGGGTCGCGCCACACGGCGCCGCGTGCCAGGACAGCGTCGATCAGCCCTTCCTCGAGGTACTGCGGCATGAGCCACGACTTGACCTCGATCGCTTCCTGGCCGTTGTAGCCGATCAGCGCCCGAACGCGCTTGTCGGTGTAGTAGCCGCCGACGATCACGAGCTTGATGGCCTCGTACATCGCCGGGTTGTCGCCGACGGGCGTGCTTTTGAGCATCGAGGCTGGGCCAGCGAAGGACACCGGAAGGCTCTCCCGAACCGGCGGGCACAGGTAGACCATATCGCCGTCTTTCAGGTGCGCCGGCTTGGACC
>DAIERN010000134.1 GCA_027346765.1 Chloroflexota bacterium
GGTGCCAGGATGGCCACGATCAGCGCCGTGGCAAGCGGCCGCCGGTCGTATGCCCACGCCACGGACCAGGCAAAGAGCGCGATGTTGGCCGCGCGCCAGACGATCCAGGCAATGTCCCACGGCAGCGCAGCCCAGGGCAGGAAGAGGTACAGCGACCAGGGCGAATAGGCGAAGGGCAGCGCTCCTTCCGACGGCGGCAGATTGATGCCCGGTATCACCTGGTAGATGTCCTGGCCGCTCAGCCAGCGGTGGACCGCGGTCCAGTAGGCGAAGGCGTCCGAGCCGGCGAGCTGGCCGCGCTCCCACAGCACCGCCAGCACGAAGCCGCCGGTCAGCGCGAGCAGGAGAATTGCCCCAATTCGGCGGGGCGACAGGCGCACCCGGGCGGTCATGCCGTGCAGCATCGCATCCCGTTGGAAGTGGTGGAGGGAAGTGGGCGGGGCTCCGTTCGTCCTCCTCGAGCAAACGTGTTGGGCGCCCCCGCCCTACGCCCCATCCTATACTCCCGCGGATGACCGAGGGTCACGTCATCGTCATTGGCGGCGCGGAGGACAAGGTGCGGGAGCGCCTGATCCTGTCGCGTTTCATTGAGCTTGCCGGCGGCCGCGCGGCGCGCATCGCAGTGATCAGCTCGGCCTCCTCGCTGGGGCCGCTCGCCGGCCAGATGTATCGCCAGGTGTTCGGCGAGCTGGGCGCGGCCGACGTCACGCCCATCCACACGACCAACCGCGCCCAGTGCTCCGCGCCCACCGCGATCAAGGCGGTCGAGAACGCCACCGGCGTGTTCCTGACGGGCGGCAACCAGCTCCGTCTCTCGTCGACCATTGGCGGCACGCCGCTCGCACAAGCGGTGGTTCGGCGTCACCGCGAAGGCGCCGTTGTTGCTGGCACGAGCGCAGGTGCCTCCGCGATGAGCACGCATATGGTCGCATTCGGTGCAAGTGGCGCCACGCCCAAGCAGCGCATGGTCCAGATGGCGGCCGGCCTGGGCCTGCTGCCCGGAGTGATCGTCGATCAGCATTTCGAGCAGCGCAACCGGCTGGGACGGCTGCTGGCGATCATCGCCCAGAACCCGTCGCTTCTCGGTATTGGCGTTGATGAGGACACCGCGGGCGTGGTCGGACCCGACCGGGTGCTCGAGGTGGTGGGTCGGCGGTCAGTCACGATCATCGACGGGTCGGAATCGGAGACTGACGCCTGGGAGGTCAAGGCTCACCGGCCGATCATGATCAGCAACGTGCGGCTGCATTCGCTCTCGAACGGTTACCGATTTGATCTCGACCGGCGCGAACGCGTCGAAAAGCCGAATCTCCATGCCGTCGACGTCGAAGCGGTCGCGTCCAGCTAAGGCAGCCGCGCGCCCGGCGACGGGCCCGGCGCCTACGCTGCGCATCCTCGAGACGCGCGTCCTGCGCGGTCCCAACATCTGGTCGCGTACGCCGGCCATCGCGCTGCTCGTGGACCTGGGCGTGCTCGAGGAGTGGCCCAGCAACACGATCCCGGGCTTCAACGAGGCGCTCATGGCGCTCATCCCGTCGCTCGAGGACCATGCCTGCTCGCTGGGCCGGCGCGGCGGCTTCCTGAGCCGCCTGGAGGAGGGCACGTGGCTGGGCCACGTGGCCGAGCACGTCGCGATCGAGCTCCAGAGCATGGCCGGCACGGAGACGCACATCGGCAAGACGCGCTCGGCCGGCGCGCCCGGCCGGTACAACGTGGTCTACGAGTTCCGCGACGAGGACGTCGGCCGCGAAGCCGGCCGCCTGGCGGTGGCGCTGGTCAATCACCTCGTCGCCCCGGACGAGGCGCCGCTCGAGTTTGCCGAGGAGCTCGAGGAACTCATCATGCTCGCCGAGCGACGCGCCTTTGGCCCCTCGACCGCGGCGCTGCTCGACGAAGCGCTATCGCGCGACATTCCGTACATCCGACTCGACCGGCGCAGCCTCGTCCAGCTGGGCCAGGGCGTTCACCAGCAGCGCATCAGGGCGACCATGACCTCGCGCACCGGTGCCATCGCCGTCGACCTGGCGTCGGACAAGAGCTTGACCAACCAGCTGCTGAGCTCAGCCGGGCTGCCGGTGCCACGCTCGCAGGTCGTGCGCACGGTCGAGGGCGCGGTTGATGCCGCCCACCAGATCGGCTTCCCGGTCGTGCTCAAGCCGCTCGACGGCAACCACGGCCGCGGCGTAGGTCTCGATCTGCGGACCGACGACGACGTCCGCCGCGCCTTCACTCCTGCCTACGACGAGAGCAGCGGCGGTGACGTCGTGGTGGAGTCATTCGTCACCGGCAACGACTACCGCGTGCTGATCGTGGGCGGCAAGATGGCCGCCTGCGCGCAGCGCGTCCCGGCGAGCGTCCTGGGCGACGGTAAGCACACCGTGGCGCAGCTGGTGGAGGCGGAGAACGCCGACCCGCGCCGCGGCATCGGCCACGAGAAGGTGCTGACGCGCATCAAGGTCACCGCCGCGGCGCAGGAGCTCGTCGCGGCGCAGGGGTTCGCGATGGACAAGGTCCCGCCCAAGGGGACACGCGTCAAGCTTGCCGCGACGGGCAACATGTCGACCGGCGGCACGTCGATCGACCGCACCTTCGAGGCGCACCCTGAGAACGTCGAGATCGCCGAGACCGCGGCGCGGGTGATCGGCCTGGACGTCGCCGGCATCGACTTCATCGTGCCGGACATCGCCGTGCCGGTGCGCGAGCAGGGCGGCGCGATCGTCGAGGTCAACGCCGCCCCCGGTTTCCGGATGCACACCCACCCCACGGAGGGTGAGCCGCAGTACGTCGCCAAGCCGGTGATCGACCTGTTGTTCGCGCCCGGCTCCAACGCGCGCATCCCGATCATCGGCGTGACCGGCACCAACGGCAAGACGACGACCGTGCGGATGATCGGCCACATCCTGAAGCTGATGGGCCGGCGCGTGGGCATGACCACCACCGACGGCATCGTGGTGGACGGGCGGCTCATCCGGAAGGGCGACATGTCCGGCCCCAGGTCGGCCCAGATGGTGCTCCAGAACCCGTCAGTCGATACCGCGGTGTTCGAGGTCGCGCGCGGCGGCATCCTCAGAGAGGGCCTGGGCTACGACCGCAACGACGTGGCCGTCGTGACTAACGTCACCGGCGACCACCTGGGCCTGCGCGGCGTCGAGACGATGGCTCAGCTGGCGCACGTCAAGTCGGTCCTGGTTGAGGCGGTGCCGCGCGCGGGCACGGCCGTGCTCAACGCCGACGATCCACTCGTCGCGCGGATGGCGCGCCAGAGCCACGGCCGCGTCGTGCTGTTCTCAATGGCCAAGGCCGGTGACGAGGGCTACGACCGCGTTGACGGCCACTGCGGCCGTGGCGGCGCGGCGATGGTCGTGCAGCAGACGGACGATGGCGAGCTGGTCGTGCTGCGTCATGCGGACCGCACGATGCCGCTGCTGTACACGCATCTGATCCCGGCCACTTTCGGCGGTCGCGCTCGGATGAACGTCGCCAACGCGTTGGCCGCGGCCGCGGCCGCGTGGGCCGCCGGCGCGCACCTGCACGACATCCGCCAGGGCCTGCGTACGTTCAGCACGTCCTTCTTCCAGGCGCCCGGCCGGCTCAATGAGATCGATGTCGACGGCTACAAGGTCATCCTCGATTACTGCCACAACGTCGACGGCATGCGCCGCCTGGCCGAGTTCGTGGAGCTCATGGTTCGGCCAGCTCGCGGGAGCGGCAACGGCGCCGCCGTCAGCACTGGCTCAGGCCGCGCAATTGGCGTGATCGGCATGCCCGGTGACCGGCGTGACGACGACCACCGCGAGTTCGGCAGGATCGCCGCGGGCGCCTTCGACGCGATCGTCGTGCGCGAGGACAAGAACCTGCGCGGCCGAAAGCCGGGCGAGTCGGCGATCCTGCTCGTCGAAGGCATCAACCGCGCCCAGGCCAACGGCGCCCGATGCAAGATCGTGCAGGTTGTCCCCGACGAGCAGGAAGCGACCGTGGCAGCCATGGCGCTCGCCCACCCGGGGGATCTCGTCATGCTCTGCGCCGATGACACCCAGGCGGTCTACCGGCGCGTGATGGCTGAAGCTCACTCCCAGCCGGGCGGCTCGGCCATCGCCGCCCCCGGCGAGTTCGCGGTCGAGGAGGGCTGAGCCACTCGACCGCCCAAGGCGGACGCCCGGGCCGGCCCTATGACTCGTCTGCCGAGTCAACCGACCGAGGCCACACGGATCCGTGACCCCTGGGACCTCCCTTGCTCCGAGTCGAGCCATTTGGACCTCAACGGGGCCAGTTCCCTCATTCCGCGACGACCCTTTCCGATCCCCGCGAGGACCGTTTCCGATCACCGCGAGGACCCTTTCCCAGCCCGCGAGCTGGTGTCCCGCTGCCCCCGGTCCGTTCATTCGCTGGGCGTGTCAACAGCGGCGGCATGCGCCGGATAAGCGGCCGGTAAGTGGCCCTGGCCATCATGCCCGGATGGCGACGCGCGAACGGCCCATCGACCGCGGGCGCAGGCTGGGCAGGGAGTTGGGCTCACGGCTGATCTGGGAACTTCGTCGCGAGCGTGTCAATGCCGACCTGAG
>DAIERN010000135.1 GCA_027346765.1 Chloroflexota bacterium
AAAAGAACTGGAACGGTACAAACAACTGTTGCTGGCCAAGCGGGAAGAACTCTCTGCCGCGTGGAGAGGAAGAGACGAGATTGCGCCATCAGCCGGACACCTGCACGGGGATCCCGCCGACCAGGCCAGCGCGGCCAGCGAGGCGCGCCGCAACGGGCTCGACCCCATCACGCTCAACGTCCTGTCGCGCCACGCCCCGGCGGGCAAGACGCTGCTCGAGCTGACGGCGCTGCCACAGACGTTCTCGCACAGCCAGCTGCGCATGTACGACGAGTGCCCGCTGCAGTACGCGTTCAACAAGGTCTACCGCATCCCGGTCGCCACTACCCCCGGCTACTTCGAGTTCGGCCACGTGATCCACAGCGCGTTCGAGGTCTATGCCCGCAAGCGGCGCGACGCGATCGCTGCCGGTGAGACGCCGCCCGGCTATGAAGAGCTGAAGCAGGCCTTCGATGCCGCGTGGGAGCCGCGCAACTACGCCGATGTCCAGGCGGCGGAGCACTACGCCAAGCGCGCCGAGCCGGCGTTGCGCCGCTTCTACGAGCGCGAGGTCAAGACCATTGCTCAGGCGGTCGCCTTCGAGCAGGGCTTCACGCTCGAACTGCCGGTCGGTGACGGTGAGGCGCCGGTGCTGCTGTACGGCATCATCGACCGCATCGATCGCCACGGCGACGGGTCGATCGAGATCACCGACTACAAGACCGGCAAATCGAAGAAGCAGTCCGAGGTCGACCAGGACGAGCAGCTCTCCGCGTACGCGCTGGCAACAGCGATGGGCGCCGTCATGGACCCGCAGACCAAGCAGCCGCTCCCCGCCGCCAGCAAGCTGACGCTGTATTTCACGGAAAACGACTTGAGCCTGTCGACTACCCGCACGCCTGAGCAGCTCGACCAGTTCCGCCTCTCACTCATCGAGAAAGCGCGGCGCATTCGCAGCGGCGACTTCACCGCGACGCCGGACATGTGGCGCTGCAACAGGTGTGACTACCGGCTGATCTGTCCCAGCCGGTTCGGCTCGGAGCGCGCCATCTCCTAGGGGAGCGCCACGGGTCGCCTCTGGTCCCGAGCCGCGTGGTGCGATGATCAGCGTCCGATGCAGGTCATGACCGTCACTGGACCTATGGCTGCCCAGCAGATGGGCGTGACCGATGCCCACGACCACCTGTTTCTGCGTTCACCCATTCTGGCCGGCGAAGAGATCATCGATCCCGTCGCGGTCACAGACGAGATGCGCGATGCCGGCCGGAGTGGCTTGCAGACCATCGTCGAGCTGACGCCCATCGGCCTGGGCCGGCGGCCGGAGCTGCTGCGGAGGGTCGCGGAGACGACCGGTCTCCACGTCATCGCTGCGACCGGCTATCACCGTGACGCGCACTACCCCGACGGCCACTGGGTATTACGGGCATCGGAATTCACGCTCATCGATCGGATGCGCAAGGACCTGACGGTGGGCATGCACCCGACCGACTGGTCGGACGCCAGCCTGGCGCCCGATGAATCCAGGGCGGGGGTTATCAAGACCGGTGCCTCCCTGGACGTGATCACGACCAACGAACGGCGCCGCCTGGTCTGCGCGGCTGCCGTGGCCGCAGCGACTGGTGTCGCTGTCGTCGTCCACACCGAGGCGGCGACATGTGCAGATGAGATCACCGACCTGCTCGTGGGCGAAGGCCTGCCGGCGGAGCAGATCATCCTGGCTCACATGGACCGCAACCCCGACTCGGCGCGCCACATCGGGCTGCTCGAGCGTGGCGTGATGCTGGTGTACGACACGATCGGTCGGATGAAATACCACCCCGACAGCGTCCGGCTCGATCTCATCGAGGCGGTGTGCGCGGCCGGGCACGCCGATCGGATCCTGCTGGGCCTCGACATGGGCCGCGCCAGCACGCTCCATGTCAACGGCGGGTATGGGCTGCGCTACCTCATGGACAGCTTCGTGCCGCGCCTGAGGGAGCGCATCGGCGAGGAAGCTACAGGGCGGATCCTTGTCGACAACGCCGCGTCGGCTTTTGCGCTGCGCACTCCGGTCGCGGCATGAGCCGCCAGATCGCCGACCGGTACGGGGTCGTGGTGGTCGGAGCGGGCTCGGCCGGATCGTCGGCCGCGATCAGCGCCGCCAGGTCGGGCGCGCGGACCTTGCTCGTCGATCGGCTGGGCTTCATGGGCGGCACCTCGACTGCGGTCCTCGACACGTTCTACGCGTTCTACACGCCCACGCCGGAGCCACTGCGCGTTGTCGGCGGCTTGGGCTGGGAGGTCGTCCAGCGCCTGACCGACGCCGGTGTCTGCTTCGAGCGGCCCAACACCTATGGCGCGGGCACCGGCGTGACCTACGACCAGGAGACGCTCAAGCTCGTCTGGGAGCGGCTCGCGCAGGACGCGAGCGTCGAGCTGCTGCTCCACACCTGGGCGACCGGCGTGCGTGTCGAAGAGGGCCGCGTCACCGGCGTGCGCGTCTGGAACAAGGGCGGCGAACGCTGGATAAGCGCGGACGTGGTGGTCGACGCGTCCGGTGACGCGGACGTGGCCGCGCTCGCCGGGGCGCGGTACGAGGACTTTGGCACGACCGGCCGCGTCCAGAGTCTGTCGACGCTGTTCCGCCTCGCGAACGTCGACGTGGAGACCGCTGCGCAGACCAAAAAGGCCGATCTCTGGGCGCTGATGCGCGAGGCGGCGGCGAGCGGCGCGTACCAGCTGCCGCGGCTGGAGGGTTCGTGGCACCGCACGCCATCCGCGGGCATCGTCATGGTCCACATGACGCGCGTCCCCAATATCGACGCGACGGACCCGGTCGCGCTGACCGATGCCGAGCTCGAAGGGCGGCGCCAGGTGCGCGAGTACCACCGCTTCCTGCGCGACCGCGTCCCGGGATTCGGTCAGTCAGTGATCGTCGGCACGAGCCCCTCGATCGGCGTGCGCGAGTCGCGCCGCGTGATAGGTGACTACCAGCTCACACGATCGGACGTGCTCGAGGCGCGCCGGTTCGATGACGAGATCGCGCTGTGCGGCGCACCCATCGAGGACCACGGCCCGGGCGGTGACACCGACTGGCAGTACGTCGCGAGCGGCGGCCACGGCGCGGTCTACGGCATCCCGTACCGCGCGCTGCGGCCCGCCGGCCTGGACGCGCTGCTGGTTGCCGGGCGCTGCTTCTCATCGACGCACGACGCGCATGCCTCGGCCCGTTCTATGGCCACGTGCATGGCGATGGGTCAGGCGGCGGGAACGGCCGCGGCGCTCAGCGTCAGCGCCAACCTGCTGCCGCGCGCCATCGACGCCAGCGCACTGCGCGATCGCCTGCACCAGGACGGCGCCATTTTCGAGCCGCTCGCCCCACAGGCCGCGCGATGAATCGCTTCCAGGGCAAGACCGCCCTCGTGACCGGATCGACCGGCATCGCCGCGGCCGCCGCCTTGGCACTCCACGAGGAAGGTGCGCGCGTCTTCGTGGTCTCGCGCACGGCGGAGCATGTCGATGACCTGCTGCGCCAGCTCGGCCCCACCTGCGCCGGTACGGCCGCCGACCTTACGCAGGAGGAAGCGGTCCAGCGCGTAGTCGACGACCTCGTCGGGAAGTTCGGCCGGCTCGACTGCGTCTACAACGTCGCGGGCATCAGCGGCCGCCGGTTCGGCGATGGGCCGGTGCATGAGATGACGCTGGACGGTTGGAACCACACGATCGCCAGCAACGCCACGAGCCAGTTCCTGGTGTGCCGCGCGGCCATCAAGCAGATGCTCAGCCAGGATGCGGCGGCCAACGGCCAGCGCGGCGCCATCCTCAACATGTCGAGCACACTCGCGCGCCACCCCGAGCCGAACCACTTCGCGACCCACGGCTACGCCGCGAGCAAGGGCGCGATCGAATCCCTCTCGCGCGCCATGGCCGCCTATTACGCGCCGCACGGCATTCGCATCAACGTCATCGCCCCGGGCCTCGTAGCGACGCCAATGAGCCAGCGCGCCCAGCAGGACCCGCAGATCCTGGCCTACGCCAAGACCCGCCAGCCGCTCGCGAAGGGCATCCTCGCGCCGCACGACCTGACCGGCGCGGCACTCTTCCTTTTGAGCGACGAGGCGGTCATGATCACCGGCCAGGTGCTCGACGTTGACGGGGGTTGGTCCGTCACCGACGGCTGAAATTACGGTATTGCGCGGCGGGTAGAAAACCTTTACTTTCCAGCCGCGCGGCGATGAGGGACGGCGGTCACGAGGGAGGGCGCCGTCCCGAAATCGTCACTCAGCTCGACGTAGTCGCGACCATCGCCGGAGGCTCGCTCACGTGGGAGTCGAACCAGCAGACGTCCTGATCATCGGTGCCGGAGCATCGGGCGCCGTGGTCGCCAAGCGCCTCGCCGAAGCGGGCTTCAAGGTCGTCTGCCTGGAGCAGGGCGGCTGGCTCAAGAAAGAGGACTACCCGGGCATCCGGCCAGACTGGGAGCTGCGCGCGCGCAAGGAATGGGCGACCAGCCCCAACGTGCGCGGACTGCCGGCCGACTATCCCGTCGACGACTCCGATTCCCCGGTTGCCCCGCTGATGTACAACGCCGTCGGCGGCTCG
>DAIERN010000136.1 GCA_027346765.1 Chloroflexota bacterium
AGTCGCAGCCGCACTGCGCCAACTGCTCGCGCCAGGTGCACGAGGACTGGATCATC
The DNA here is from genome assembly GCA_027346765.1 of Chloroflexota bacterium. The sequence goes on from DAIERN010000136.1 coordinate 57, forward strand.
TGCCCCACCTGCCGCAACCGGTTGCGCCGCGTCTGCCCCAACTGCGCGCGCCTGGTCGAGCTCGACTGGTCGCTCTGCGCCTGGTGCGGCAAGGACTTCGAGCGGCAATCCCGGCCTGAGGCGCTGCCGGTGCCCGTGCCGGAGAAGCGTCGTCGCGGCGCCCAGCCTGATTCGGTCACCGACGCAGAGCCAGTGCCGGCCCCCTCCATGGCGGTTCCGGCCATCCCGGCGCCCCCGCTGTCTGCACCCAGCACCGACGACGGCCTGCCAGCCGGCTCCTAGCCAAGTTATTTGAGCGTCGCCGACCGTCCCGCGGCCGGCCTGTACACCGCCGCCTGGGCGCTGTGCGGGCTGGGCCTGGCAGCCCTGTTCATAGGGATCATGTCTGATCCGCCGTTGCGCGGCATCCTCGTCATGGGCGCGCTCGTGGCACTCATCCTGGGGCTCGCCGCAGCCGCCGGACAGCAGGTCATTGCCCGCAGGGCGCGGCCAGCCGAGCGCTATCACGGCCCCGCGCCGCTGATCCTGTTCTTCCTCCAGTTCGCGCTGGTCAACGCGATCAGCCTGGTGCTCCTCGTCCTGGGCGCGCCGCTCGACAACAACCCATTCGGCTTCCTGCTCGCGGCCATCGTGCTGCTGACCGGCTACGTCGTCGTCGTGGGGCTGTTCGTCGTTCGCGCCCACGCACTCTCATGGCGCGAGGTCGTTCGCGCGGAGCCGCTCGATGCGAGTCGCGTCGCTTTCGACATCGCCATAGGTGGGGCGACGATGTTCGGCGCGGCGATCGTCGCGGGCATCCTGGGCTCGAGCGTGGCGAATCTGCTGGGGACAGAGGCGCCGAGCGTTGTGCCGCCGCCAACCACGGGCACCGACATCTTCATGGTCGCCCTGGGCGCGGGCATCCTCGTGCCGATCGGCGAGGAGCTGTTCTTCCGCGGCTTCACCTTGACCGCCTGGCTGCGCGACCTGGGCGAGCGATCGGCGCTGATCCGGGCGACGGTCTTCTTCGCGCTCGTCCACATCGTCACAATCTCGTCCGACACGTTCATCGGTGGCGTGAAGCAGGCGATCCTGGTGCTCGCGATCATTGGCCCCATTGGCTTCGCGCTGGGCTGGCTGTATCTGCGGCGCGGCCTGATCGCGTCCATCGGCGGCCACGCGGCGTTCAACCTGTTCGGCGTGCTGGTGATGGTCCTGGCGCAGTACCTGCCGCCACCGGGGACGAGCGGATAAGCGCCAGCGAACTGCCAGGCACAGGCGCGCTAAGCGGCTCTTCCTAGCATCCGTCGTGTTCCTGGTTCGGGTGGCGGGGAAATCGGCGGGCTCCGTTGCCCGGACCAGGAACATCCTTCTAGGAGCCGCTGCACGCCGACCACCCCGAGGTGCCCATGACTTCCGACCGACCGCGCGAACGACTCGCAGCGCACGGTCCGGCAGCCCTCTCCGCCTCCGAGCTCCTCAGCGTCCTGTGGGATGGGCACGCTGCCGCCGAGTCAATGGCGCGGTACGCAACCATCCAGGATCTCGCCCGGGCCGACATGGTGGAGCTTGTCGAGGTGCCAGGCGTGGGCGCGGCGCGTGCGGCGCAGCTGCTGGCGGCCATCGAGCTCGGCCGCCGCTCGCAATCCGATGGCGCGACAAACCGTTGGACGATCCGGGCGCCGCGCGACGTGGCCGACCGCCTGCTGCCAGAGATGGCGCGGCTCGAACGCGAGGAGCTGCGCGTCCTGCTGCTCAACGCCAAGAACGGCGTGCTGCGCCAGTCGACGGTCTACGTCGGCAACGTGTCGGCGGCGCTGGTCAGGGTGGCCGAGCTCTTCCGCGACGCGGTTCGTGCCCACGCCGCCGGCCTGATCGTTGTCCACAATCACCCCAGCGGCGACCCCGAGCCATCGCCCGATGACCTTCACCTCACCGCTGAGGCCATCGCTGCCGGCCGGCTGCTCGACATTCCGCTGCTCGACCACGTGATCCTCGCCACGGACGGCTTCGTGAGCCTGCGCGACCGCGGCGTCGCCTTCGACCGCCGCTGACCGCGCGGCCACCCGAGCGCGCCTATGCTGCGTGGGTGGTAACCGGCGAGCGAGAGTTCCGCGCCCCAACGGCCGGCGGCGACATCGTGGGCTGGCTGCGCGAACTGCCGGGCAAGCCGAACGCGCTGCTGCTCCACGGCGGCCCCGGCCTGAGCGAATACCTGGACACGCTCGTCGCCGAGCTTGATGGGCTCTTCACCACCGCGCGCTACCAGCAGCGCGGCCTCGCCCCGTCTGTGGTGAGCGGCGACATCTCGGTCGCGGGCCACATCGCCGATGCGGTCGCCGTGCTCCACGCCCTGGGCTGGGACAAGCCCACGGTGATCGGCCACTCATGGGGCGGCCACTTGGCGCTGCATCTCGCGGTCGCGCACCCGGAGAGAGTCGGTCGCCTGGTGATCATCGACACCCTGGGCGCGGTCGGCGACGGCGGCATCGCCGAGTTCGGCCCCAACCTGATGCGCGGCCTGTCAGAGGCGGCCCGCGACCGCATCGCCGATCTCGACGCACAGGAAGAGAACGGCGAGCCCCTCACGGACGCCGAGCGAGAGGAGCACCTCAGACTGCTCTGGCCCAACTACTTTGGCGATCCAAAGACCGCGCCGCCCATGCCGCCGATGCGCTTCGGCCGCGCCGACGAGACGTGGCTGTCGATCATGGCCCACTTCCAGTGCCAGACCCTTGAGCACATGCTGCCCACGGTGACCGCGCCTGCGCTCGTTATCCACGGCGGCAACTCGCCGATACCGGTCGCGCAGGCTCAGAAGCTTGCCGCGCTGATGCCCAACGCCAAGCTCGTCGTGCATGAGGGCAAGGGCCATTGGCCATGGCTCGAGGAACCGGGTTTCGTGCGGCGGCAGCTGGAGCACTTCCTGGCCCAGATGTGACCGGCGCCGCGGCTTTGTGCCGTTCAGCGGGTCAACCGTCCGCGAATCGCTGATAGGCGACGCCCTCGCGGCTGTAGTCGGCCTCCACAGGAGCGAAATCCGGACAATTCGACCGCTGGCCGGCACGAATGTCCGTTAAGGGCACGAATCCCGGACGGTTAACCCGCTCAGCGGCATGGACAGTGCAAATGCAGAGGGCCGAGCGACGAATCGGCGCATCGCGTGTCGCGGCCGGGGCGCGGAGTCGGGTATACACTGCGCACGCTTCGTCGGGCGCCTGTGAGTCGATTACCCGGGCCATCGACGCTCCAGTCAGGGGATTCATCATCGGAATGCTCGACGCCTTCCTCGGCATGTTCTCGCGCGATATCGGTATCGATCTGGGCACTGCCAACACGCTCGTCCACGTCAAGGACCGCGGCATTGTCATCAGTGAGCCGAGCGTGGTGGCGATCGACCAGAAGACGCGCCGCGTGCTCGCGATTGGCGCTGAGGCCAAGCGCATGCTGGGCCGCACGCCGGCCAACATCATCGCCGTCCGGCCGCTGCGCGACGGCGTGATCAGCGACTTCGACGTGACCGAGCAGATGATCAAGTACTTCGTGCACAAGGTGCACGACCGCGTGGGCCTGATTCCGCGGCCGCGCATGCTGATCGGCATCCCCAGCGGCGTGACCGAAGTCGAGAAGCGCGCCGTGCGTGACGCGGCGATCAACGCCGGCGCGCGCTGGGCGCGGCTGATCGAGGAGCCCATGGCCGCGGCCATTGGCGCGGGCCTGCCGGTCGCGGAGCCGACGGGCTCGCTCATCGTCGACATCGGCGGCGGCACCACGGAAGTGGCAGTGATCTCACTCGGCGGCATCGTCGTGAGCCGGAGCATCCGCATCGGCGGCGACGAGCTCGACCAGGACATCATTGGCTTCGCCCGACGCGAGTACAACCTGCTGCTGGGCGAGCGCACGGCCGAGGACGTCAAGATCGCCCTTGGCTCCGCCTATCCCGGCGACTACGACGAGCAGCGCGTCATGCTGCGCGGGCGCGACCTGCTGACCGGTCTGCCGCGGGCGGTCGAGATCACCGCCGATCAGCTGCGCGAGGCCATCGAGCCGTCGGTGTCGCAGATCGTGGATGCCATCAAGGACACGATCGAGGAGACGCCGCCCGAGCTGGTGGCGGACATCATGGACCAGGGCATCGTGCTCGCCGGTGGCGGCGCGCTGCTGCAGGGACTCGACCGGCGTGTCAGCGAAGCGACCCAGATGCCGGTCCACGTCGCCGACGATCCGTTGACCTGCGTCGTGCGCGGCACCGGCAAGGCGCTCGAGGAGCTCGACGCGATGGAGCGCTCACTCGTGTCCGAGACATACTCGCACGCCCCGCGCTAGTTCCCCCGTCAAGGCGGGTTGAATCTGATGCTGCTCAAGAGTCGCTCGGCCCGGCGCCAGATCGTGGTCTACGTGGTGTTGCTGGCTGTTTCGATACTGATGCTGGCGTTCAGCGCATCGACCAGCACCGCGCGCGTCACGCCCTGCGCC
>DAIERN010000137.1 GCA_027346765.1 Chloroflexota bacterium
GGACCTCGTGCGGCACCGCGCCCAGCGCGCCGCGCACGACGGCGCGCAGCGAACGCCGGTCCTCGTCCTCGACGAGCGGCACGAGCACGCCGGCGCATTCGCGGCTCCAGCGATCGAGCACGGCGAACCGGCGCGCCTGGTCCAGCATCAGCGCGGGGGAGCGGTGGTTGGAAGGATTGGTCTGAAGGGACAGTCGGCCGGTCCGTCCGCCGGACTGCTCGAAGACCGGAGCTAGCACCGCCGCGCCGCGAAGCGCCATCTCCTCGACGATTGCCCACGTCAGGTCGACTTCAGACCAGTCCGGGTGATCGGTGGCCAGCTCGCGCACTCGCGGCAACCAGTGAGCCGACTCCTTGCGCAGGACCTCGTGGACGATCGACGGATTTGACGTCGCCCCGGTGGCGCCGCGGGCGACCGCGTGCTCGAGCTCCGCGACGGCGCAGGAGTCGTTCCAGTACTGCGTCGGGGTGCGCTGCGTCATGCGCAAAAGGGCCGAATCGACGCTCACGGAAGGCATCGTCGGAGTTGCTACCATTGCCCGGCCAGCATAATCGATTATCGAGGGTTTCAGCGTGGCGCTCGAAGAGCAGGTCCTCGGCCAGTTCCTGGGCGACGACTCGTTCCCCATCGAGTGGGCGTCAGAGACCGAGAAAAAGCTCTTCTGGGTTTTCGACGACCTGCACTGTCCGCATCCGTTGAGCCCCATGTTCGAGGAGATCGGCGGCTGGTGGCTGTCGTGCGACCACATGTTCCGGCGCTTTGGCACGCCGTTCGCGAGCGACTGGATCATCAAGAACGTCAACGGCTACCTGTACACCGCGGCGATCCCCGCCGAAGCCGGCGTGGACGTGAGCAGCGAGGAATATGGCGCCCGGTACGCCGCGCGCGTGCCGTTGGACGCGGGCTATCCCGCCAAGATCGGCAAGTACCTCGACGCGGTGCTGCCGGTGTACGGGCTGCACTTTGCCGACTGGTGGCGCGACCGGCTGGTGCCGGAGATGCAGCGCAACTTCGACTACCTCGAGGGTCGCCTGGACGAGGCGCCCAACCTGTCGCTGATGGAGCTCGCGACCGTCTGGGAGGACGCGATCGACATCCACGACCGGCACTGGAAGATCCACTGGATGCTCAACTTCGCGCAGCTGTCGGCGACCCTGGATCTGCGCGCCGTGATGGAGAAGGTTCACGGCAAGATCGACGAGGCGCTCCTGGGCCGGCTGCAGAACAGTTCCAAGGACCGCAACTGGGACTCGATCGAAGCCCTCTGGAAGGCAAAGGAAGAGGTCAAGGCCGACTCCGAGCTGTCGGCAGCGTTTGCGCAGGCCAAGGTTGAGGACATCATCAGCGCGCTCAAGGCGACCGATCGCGGGCGGCGATTTGTGAGCGAGCGCATCGAGCCGTACCAGCGCGAATACGGTTGGCACGCGGTTTGGAGCCACGAGTTCATCTTCCCCTCGTACCGCGAGCAGATGGAGCCGGTGATCGAGCTCATCCGCGGCTACGTGGAGCAGGACTACGACTTTCCCAAGACGATCGCCGCAGCCAAGGCGGACATCGATTCGGCTGCCGACCAGATCATGGCCGGGCTATCCAGCGGCGCCGCGGCGGAGATGAAGCGGGCGCTCGACAACAACCTGCGCATGGCCCCGCTCACCCCCGATCACCACTTCTACATCGACCAGGGCGCGAACGCCCACATGCGCCTGGTGCTGATCACGATTGGCCAGCGCCTGGTCGACATGGGCATGCTCGACCGGTCCGACGACGTCATCTTCATGAAGTACAACGAGCTGCGCGTCTTCATGGCCGAGCCCGACGCGGTGAGCGGCCGCGAACTGGTTGCGCGCCGCCGCGCCGAGCGCGAGGGCTACTACAAGTTCAAGCCGCGCGACTGGATCGGGACGTGCACGCCCACCCAGCTGGCGTTCCCCTACCTCATCAACTGGGGCTTCCCCGACAAGTTCTACCGCTCGCAGAAGACCGTCGACCCAGGTGCCGCGCCGGGTCGTTTCGAGGGCATCGCCGGTGCCCCGGGTATCGCCGAGGGCATCGCGCGCGTCGTGCTCAACGAGAACGAGTTCGACAAGGTCCAGCCGGGCGACATCCTGGTGTGCCAGATGACCAACCCGGCGTGGGTGGTGCTGTTCACCAAGATCGCGGCGCTGGTGACAGACGCGGGTGGCGTCTCCGGCCACCCGGCCGTGCTGTCGCGCGAGTTCGGCATCCCCGCCGTCGTGGGCTCATCCGTTGCGACGCAGGTGATCAAGAGTGGCGATCGCATCCGCGTCGACGGCAACCAGGGCGTCGTCGAGGTGCTTCCCTGAGCCGCGCGGCCGCCTTTGCCGTCCCACGGCCGAATGCACCGGTTTGCGAGTCGCGCCCGGTCGTCGGAGCCCGGATTTCCGGCGATTCCGGTGGCTCCTGCCGCCGGGCGGCAGGGATGATCGGGTTTGGCCCGTTGACGTTCGTCAGGCCGGCGGTCTCCGGCGTATTCGACCGCCCCACGGCAGATCCGCAGCAGGCATGCCTGGAATGAGCGACCGCCTCCAGCTGACGGAGGAGATGGCCTGCGGGCCGGCGCGGCTCCGCATCGACGTCGTGGGCTCACACCCGCGCGAGCACGTGCTCGATGACATGAGCTTCATGAACTACCGACTGGCCGACGTGACGCTCAGCCAACAACCGACTCTCCCCGCAGCCGACATCGTCATAGCGCAGGACGGACCCAAGGACATCTCGTACGACGGCCGGGTGATGACGTTCACCGGCGACTGGCCGGCAGGCCCCATCCAGAAGGTCATCGTCGCCCTGCTCGCGCTGCGGCTGGAGGATGCCGGCCTGCATCCCTGCCATTCGTCGGCGGTCCGGTATAGCGGAAAGAGCGTCCTTTTCCTGGGCGGCGAGAGCAACCACGGCAAGACGATGGGCCAGATCGAGGGCTGCAAGCGCGGCGGCGAGCTGATCTCAACCGAGACGACCGTCATCTCCGACGACGGCGTCGCCGTCATGGGCTCCAAGAGCGTCTTCCTGAAGAAGCGCACGGAGGGCACTGAGCGGGCCGACAAGGCCGCGCCGGAGGCGGGCGTGGCCAAGTTCTTTGGCGATATGCCTCGATGGACTGAGTTCGACGGCCTCGCGCCGATCGACGTGGTGATCGTGCCAGCGATCGATGGCAACTTCGCCACGTCCGTCGTGGAGATGAGCGCGTTCGAGAAGCAGTTCCAGACGCTCCACTCGCTCCAGAACTACTTCCTGCTCAACGAGCTGCTCGCGCCCGGATTTCCAATCCCGATGGTCGACACGGAGGAGCGCCGGCGGCGTCGGGCGGCTTTCATCGCGAAGTTCAGTGATCGGCCGTACTACTTCGTCCGCGCAGCGAACCCGCAGCTGTTGATGGACGAGGTCGACCGCGTGCTGTAAACCGGAGCCGTGCGCCGCTTCGAATACGCGCGACCCCAGACCCTGGCAGAGGCCATTGCCTTGCTCGAGCACGAGGGTGAGCAGGCACGCGTGCTGGCCGGAGGCACCGACCTGATCATTCGCCTGCGCGATCGCACCCTTACGCCCGCGGTGGTGATCGACATCAAGCGCATCCCGGAGATGGCGCCGCAGATCGCTGAGATCGACGGCGTGGTGCGCGTCTCGGCGGGGACGGTCATGACGGACATCCATGACTCGGCGCTGATGAAGCGTTGGTTCCCGGCGCTGGTTGACGCGGCGCGGTTCGTCGGGTCGGTGCAGATCCGCAATCGCGCGACTTTGGTCGGCAACATCTGCAACGCGTCACCGGCGGCGGACACCGCGCCGCCGCAGCTGGTCTACGGCGCGGTCGTCGTCGCGTTTGGTCCGGCCGGGGAGCGGCGCATTCCGCTCGATGACTTTTTCGTCCGCAGTGGCGTAACGACACTGGGTCGCGCCGAACTGGTGACCGCGATCGAGTTCCCCCGGCCGACTGAAACGATTGGTTCCGCATTCCAACGACGGACCAGACGGCGCGGGCACGACCTCGCGTCGGTCACGGTTGCGGTCGCGCTTTCGGGGAGCGAGGCGCGGCTCGCGTTTGGCAGCCTGGGCCCGCGGCCGCGGCTGCTGGTGGGATTGGCCGGGCAAGAGGAGGAGCTGCTCGCTCGCGCCCAATCGGAGGCGACGCCGTCGCCCAGCTCCATGAGGGCGGGGCCGGAATATCGAGTGGCGATGCTGGGCGTCCTGGGCCGGCGCGCAATCGACGCCGCGCGGGCAAGTCTTAGGGGAGCGGCCGCGTGATCCCGATCACGCTGCGGCTCAATGGGGTGTCGCGGAGCGTGAGCGTCGAGCCGCATCACACGCTGCTCGACGTTCTGCGGGCTGACCTCGCGCTGACCGGCACCAAGGAGTGCTGCCTCGTCGGCGAATGTGGCGCCTGCACCGTGCGGCTCAACGGGGTGATCGTCG
>DAIERN010000138.1 GCA_027346765.1 Chloroflexota bacterium
GGCGTCGATGTCCAGGATCTCGGCCGCGGCGGCCGTGGCGATCATGAAGAACATCATGAGCCTCCCGACGGCGTCCGGCGATATCCCGGGGATATGGATCGTCCCGCTCGGCCGACCGTTCTTCGCGAGCGCGAGCGCGGTCGCCCTGCTGAGCGAATACGAGGCGAACCCGGTCGCCGTCATGGAGGCGCTCGCGCTGGGCAGGCGGGTGCTCGTCGCCGACACGTCGGGCATGTCCGAGCTGGCGCGCGAGGGACTGGCCCACGCGGTCCCCTTGACCGCCACGCCGGAGCAGATCGGCCGGGCGCTGGTCGAGCTGATCCGCTCACCTGAGCCCGCGCCCATGCGCCTGCCCACCTGGGACGAATCCGCGGCAGGCCTGGCGGCCGTTTATCACGAGGTCCTGGGCAGCTGATGCGGGTGCTCATGGTGTGCGACCTGTACCCGCCGTTCATCGGCGGCATCGAGCGCCACGTGCAGGTCCTGGCACGCGGCCTGGTGGCGCGTGGCCACGAGGTGGCGGTCGCGACCATGGCCGCGGACAACGTGCCGGCTGAGGCCAACGAGGATGGCGTCCGCGTCTACCGCCTCGCCTCAACGACCCAGCGTGCGGCGCGGGCGACGACGCCCAGCGGTCGCCCGTACGCGCCGCCTTTCCCGGACCCGGAGGTCTCGCTGGGCCTGCGGCGCGTCATCGAGCGCGAGCAGCCCGAGGTCGTGCACGGCCACAACTGGCTGTCGCGCTCGTTCCTGCCGCTCAAGGAGTGGAGCGGCGCGGCGCTGGTGGAGACACTCCATGATTACGGAGTCGTGTGCGCCAAGCTCAGCCTGTGGTACCGCGGCGCGCCCTGCTCAGGCCCCGAGTTCGAGAAGTGCCTGCGCTGCGCGGCGCGCAACTACGGCACGGCGCGCGGCATGCTCGTGACGCTGGGCAACTGGGCAACCGCGCCACGCGAGCGGTCGCTGGTCGACATCTACCTGCCGGTCAGCCGCGCCGTCGCCGAGGGCAATCGCCTCGAAGCCAGCGGCGCCACCTTCGAGGTCCTGCCCAACTTCGTGCCTGACGACGTGGCCGACGCGACCGACCCGGACCACCCCGGGCTGAGCCTGCTGCCGGACAAGCCCTTCTGGCTGTACGTTGGCACTCTGTCGCGCCACAAGGGGGTACACGTCCTGCTCGACGCCTATCGACGCCTCGTTGAGCCGCCGCCGCTGGTCCTGATCGGGGCGCCCCAGCCGGACGCTCCGACCGACTACCCGGCAGGCACCATCGTGCTTGGTCCCCTGCCCCACGCCGCGGTCATGTCCGCCTGGAAGCGGGCGGCGCTGGCGGTGGTGCCGTCCGTCTTCCCCGACCCCTGCCCGACCACCGCGATCGAGGCGATGGCCGCCGGCGTCCCGGTCGTGGGCTCACGCCTGGGCGGATTGACCGACATGGTCGCCGACGGCGAATCCGGCCGGCTCGTGCCGGGCGGTGACGCGGTGGCGCTGTCGATGGCGCTGGCCGAGATGCACGCCAGCCCGCTCGTGCGCCAGCACATGAGCGAGGCCGCATTGGAACGAGTCAAGCCGTTCATGGCCAACGCCGTCATCGATCGGCTGGAGCGAATCTATGGCAGGGTCGCGGCTTGAGCGCCACGCGGCTGGCTGGCCCGGGACGCCCCGGCCGTGCCGCCCTCCTGGCTCAGCTCGACCTGGGCATCGTGGTCCTGCTCGGACTCGCGGCGCTGCTGGTCACGCTGACGGACATGCCGCTCGCAGTCCGGTTGGTCTTCGATAGCGCGCTCGTGCTGGTGATGCCCGGCTACGCGCTGCTCAGCGCGCTCATGCCATCGCGCGGCCTGTCTGCGCTCGAGCGGATGCTTGTCGCGATCGCCGCGAGCATCGCTGCGACGATCGTCGTCGGCTTCATCCTGGCCGCGCTGGGACTGCCACTCGATCGCCTCAACTGGGTTGTCGCCCTGAGCAGCATCACCATCGGCCTGGCCATCGTCGCCTGGGTGCGGCGCTATCTGCGCGGCACGGTATACGTGATGCCCCGGGTGCCCGGCATGCCCCTCCGCCAGGCGGCAGTGCTGCTCGTGGCGGGGCTCTTGTTCGCCGATGCTGTCCTGGGCAGCCGACTTATCGCCGGGAGCCAGATCGGGGCGCCGCCCGAACAGCTCTGGCTGCTGCGTAAAGGCCCGACTGCCGCACAGCTGGGCATGCGCGCCGGCGCCGGCGGCGGCGACTACGTGATCCGGGTCAGCTCGGCCGGCAGCCCGGTCAGGGAGCTCACGTTGCCGCTGGGCGCGAGCGAAACGTGGCACAAGACCGTCGAGCTCACGCCGGCCCAGGCGCAGGTGCCGCTGGTCGCGCGGCTGTACCGGCTGGGCAGCGACGCCGAGATCCGCTACGTGGTCCTTCAGCCCGTCGCCGCGCCCTCGACAGCGCCTCAACCCAGTGGCAGCTGAGCCCGAGCTCCCGACCGGTTCGCCGCGGCGCATCTTCATCACCGGCGCCGTGGGCAGTGGCAAGAGCACCCTCGCACGGCGCTTGGGCGAGCGGCTGGCGCTGCCCGTCCACGACCTGGACCTCATCTACCGTGAAGGTGGTGGCGATGGTCCTGTCCGGCCGGTGGCCGTGCGCGATGCGGAGCTACATGAGATCGCGCAACAGCCTGACTGGGTCGTGGCGGGCATCCAGCTTGATGGCACCGCCGAGCTGCTGGCGCGCGCCGAGCTCATCGTCTGGCTCGACCATCTCGTTTGGTGGCGCGCCCGTGGGCGCGTCGCGCGGCGCTTCATCAGCGGCGCCTGGGCGGAGGTCCGCCAACGCCGCGGCCGCGAGCGCTTCCTGCGCTGCCGCGACTACGGCCGCCGGCTGCGCGAGCTGGGCGGCGCGCTGACAAAGTCGCGCGACCACGCCGCGGAGGGGTCAGGCGCGGCGCCCATGACGCGCGCGGCCGTCGCCGGCCGGCTGGGCGACCACGCCGCCAAAGTGGTGCGCATCACGAGCTCGGCGCAGCTCGAGCAGCTGGTCAGGAGGCTGCGGCCGGCGACGGCCAAACCAGGCTGAGGTCGCGCTCGATCAGCCGCCCCAGGCGGTCGATGTCCGGCTGCAGATCGGCGCGCAGGCGGCGCGCCACGTCGGGGTCGAGCGGCGCCGGCTTCTGGCCGCGGCTGTTGATCCGGTCCCATGTTCGGCCCACCGCGGGGCGCAATCGCGGCGGGATCACCGCCCGGGCAACGCGCACGACGCGCGGCGACAGGAGCAGCTGCTGCAGCCGCCAGCTGCGACGCGCCATGCCGGAGTTGACGACGCTGAAATCGGGCGTGAAGGCCGGATCCACGCCCAGGAACTCGAGCGTGCGGCGGTAGGCCGTGGCCGGATCCGCGCGGAACTCCTCGAAGATCAGGATCAGCACCTGGTCGCGCCCGAACTGATCGAGAAAGCGTTCGACCTGTTCCGCGTAACGACCCACGTCGCGGTAGATGAGGCTCTTTACGTTGCGCGCCCGGACAGGGATGCGCCTGCCGGCGCGGCGATCGTCCTCCGCAGCGAGCGCGTCCTCGAAGCTCGCCAGGTCCTCCGAGCCCCCGTACAGGCGGCGCAGGTGGAGCGAGTGGAGCATCGTCACCGGGTCGCGCAACATGATCAGGGCGCGCGTCTGGGGATTTGACGCGTGAAGGTTTGCCGCCGCGTCGCGCGAGAACAGGTACCAGGTCGATGCCTCGCCGGTCAGCTGACCGGCTCGAGCTTTGTCATACAGGGCCAGGTAGCGCGCTCGGTCACGCAGGAAGGTCATCGAATCGAGATAGCTGCCTGAGTCGAGGTCGGTCGCGAAGTGGTTCGGCTCCTTGATCGGCGACATGTAGATCGAGGGGTGCTTGGCCAGGTACTGGTGCATGAACGTCGTGCCGCTGCGGGGCGCACCCGGAATGACGAAGTCGGGCGGATTGTTCTTGCGGACGGCAGGCGGCGCCATGGCGAGAGTATCGGGCCAGGGCGGGTGGTCTAGTGGTCGCTCTCGAACGCGCCGCGGTCTGGCCCGCTGCCCTGGAAGCCGTCGGTCACACCGCTCAGCACGAGGCCGCTGTCGATCGCCGGAGAGCCTGTGCGCAGCTGGAAATCGTGCGCTGCGGCGTCCACGAACAGCGGATCACCAAGGAGGCAATTCGCTGCGTCACCGCGCCACGATTGGAACGTGGCCAGGCTGCGCGTCGAGCCCATGCCGATCATCTGCGCCAGCCAGCCTGCCCCGGTGATGTGCACCAGGTCGGCGTCCAGCCTGACCGACGCCGGAATGGCTGAGTCGATGCTGTAGACGCGGGCGTCGGCGATTTCGACGACGTTGTTGAGGATGTGCAGGCCCGCAATCGAGCCACCGTACGTGCCCACGGAGTCCTGCAGCGTGAACACGAACTGCTCGATGCCGACGAACGTGTTGTT
>DAIERN010000139.1 GCA_027346765.1 Chloroflexota bacterium
TGTCCAGCGGTAGAGGTTCCACCAGCCGGATCGGTCGGAGATGAAGACGAGCGAGCCGTCCGGCGCCCACTCGGGCTGGACGGCCGATTCGTGCGGCCCGCCCGCGATCAAACGCGCGTTGACGGGCAGGCCCGCGCCATCGACGTCGGCCAGCCAGATCTCGGTCGAATCCCAGGGCATGTTCGGGTGGCGCCATGACAGCCACACCAGGTGCTTGCCGTCCGGGGACGGCCGCGGCGTGTTGTAGAAGTCATAGCCCTGCGCCAGCACGGTCTGCGCGCCGCTCGTGACGTCTATCGCGACCAGCGTGTCCTCCGGCTCGGCAATCCGGCCACCCTCGGGCGCGTGATGGGCGCCGTCTCCGGCAGCCAGGACCCGCGTCATGTCCTCGCGCACCGCGAGCAGGCGGTTGTGCGCGCGATCGAAGGTCAGGTCGCCGTAGCGGTACGGGCCCGGAGCGGTGAGCGCGACGGGCTCAGCGCCGCGCGGCTGGCGGTAGATGCGCCCGTCAGCGATTGCGGTGAAATACACCGTGCCGTCCGCGACCGCGTACCAGCCGCCGCCGTATTCGTGCGCCATGGTGCGCGCGTTGAAGTTGGGCGGCGTCACATCGACCGCGCCGTCGCGCTCATTCCAGCGCACGATGACCTGGCGCCCCTGTTCCTGTGGGCGGCCCTCGGTCCAGTACACGTCCGAACCGTCGAAACGCGGCTCGCGCAGCGCGAGGTTGCCGGCGACGGCCATGTCGACGCTGATCGGCGAGGGCCAAGAGCCGTACGGCAACACCTTGCGTTGAGCCACGCGTTTCCTCCTGCTTGTGGGACCGAATGTATCCTGCGGAGCCCATGGCCGACGGCGACGGCACAACCCCTCCCGACGCACCCCCTCCCGGCCAGCGGCACAGTGGCGTCATCCGCCGCTCGGACATGCAGCGCCCCAAGCCGTCCACCGCGCGCCGCGATTGGCTGGCGCTGGTCGCCGTGGCGACGCTGATGGTCATCGTGCTCGTCGTGGTCACGAGCTTTTTCGGCGGTAAGCCCGTTGCCAATCCCAGCTCGTCACCCACGCTGGTCGCTGATGCCTCTGGGACGCCCACGTTGAAGCCGACCTACTCGGCCGAACCGACTCGGACGCCCAGCCCGTCGCCAACGCCTTCGCCCACGCCGTTCCCGACACCTACCCCCACGCCGACGCCAACCCCGTCACCCACTCCAACGCCGTCGCCTGCGCCGACAGCCACGCCTTCGCCCGCGCCGCCGTTGCTGCCCACTCCGCCCGCGGTTGGGTTGGTCATCTTCGATCCGGTTGAAGGCTCGACCGTGTCCGAGCGCATCATCGCGGTCAGCGGCATGGCCCAGCCCGGCGCGCCGATCACCCAGGACGTGCCGTTCTGGTTCGACAACCACACCACCGCCAACGCTGCCGGGTCGTGGTCCTTCAACGTCGAGCTCAACGTTGGCTGGAATGCGCTGAAGTTCCGCGTGGGCGATGACACAGCGACCGAGATCACGCTCAACGTGTACTACGCCGGCTGATGTCAGACCTGCCCGAGCACGTTGCCAAGAACCGTGCCTACTGGGACGCGATGGCCGACCAGTGGGTCGAGAAGGGCCGGCGCGACTGGGAATCGCCCGATCCCGTGTGGGGCATCTGGCGCATCCCCGAGTCGGAGGCCAGGTTGCTGCCCGACGTCCGCGGCATGGACGTGATCGAGCTGGGCTGCGGCACGGCGTACGTGTCGGCCTGGCTGGCGCGGCGCGGCGCGAGGCCGGTCGGCATCGACAACTCCGCTGAGCAGCTCAAGACGGCGCGCGCCTTCCAGCAGGAGTTCGGCATTGAGTTCCCGCTCCTCCACGGCAACGCGGAGCACGTGCCCTTCCCGGCCGACTCCTTTGACCTCGCCATCTCCGAGTACGGTGCCGCGATCTGGGCCGATCCATACAAATGGATCCCGGAGGCGGCGCGGGTGCTGCGGCCCGGCGGCCAGCTGATCTTCATGGGCAACTCGCCCTGGATCATCCTGTCCGTGCCCGACCTCGAGAGCGACGGCGCGGCATCGAACGAGCTGCTCCGCCCGTACTTCGGCATGCACCGCTTCGACTGGCCCGACAGCGACGGGATCGAGTTCCACCTGGGCTACGGCGACATGATCCGGTTGCTGCGCAAGAGCGGCTTCGAGATCGAGGACCTGATCGAGCTGCGCCCGTCAGAGGACGCGGTCACGACCTACGAGTGGGTCACGCTCGAGTGGGCGCGCCAGTGGCCCGCCGAGCAGGTCTGGAAGGCGCGCAAACGGGGTTAGCGCGCGGAGCGCTCGCCCTGGCACGCCCTGAGCGTGCGCGAATGGAAACCTGGAGCGCCATGGAAGCCACCCCGTGCGCCCGTGTCGCGCGCGTGTCAGGCCGGATGGAGTCTCGCCAGGGGTTCGAAGGCATGCCCGGAGGTGAAGGCAGTAGTATCGGCGACCTGCACAAGGTCGTGCTGCGCATGGTCTGCACCCGGACGCTGAGAAACAGCGCGTCCGAGCGAATCTGCGTGTTCGACAACTAGGAGGTGATCGTGAACGAGCACCGCGCCCGTGAACTAGTCGCCCGCGAGCGAGCACGTATTGAATCGGCGCTGGCGGAGCTCAGCAGCGAGATTCGGGATGAAGGGCGCTTGGGGCGCCAGCAGACTGGTGAATACGAAGACGCCGGCAATGGTCTCGAGGCGGAGGCGGTCTCCGCTGCCCTTGCCGACAAAATGCGTGGCGAGCTCGACGCCGTCGTTCGCGCAGAGGAGCGCCTGGCTAAAGGCACATACGGCAGGTCGGTCGACAGCGGACTGCCGATTCCGGATGACAGACTCGAAGTGGAACCACTGGCCGAGAGGACCATCGAGGAGCAGCGCCTCTACGAAATGGACGGTCCCAGGCCATCTTCGGCGCGCCGCCATTGAGGGCATGACGATTCCACGTTCACGCTGCGACGCTTTCGTCTTCTTCGGAGCGACCGGCGACCTCGCGTTCAAGCAGATCTTCCCGGCATTGGCTGGGCTCATCCGCGACGAAGGCTTCGACCTGCCAATCGTGGGCGTGGCCCGCTCGGGCGATCTCGAGAGCCTGCGCCAGCGCGCGCGAGAGAGCCTTCGCGCCCATGGGTTCACGGACGAGGTCGCAACGCGCGCCCTGACGGACCGCCTGGGCTATGTCAAGGGCTCCGACGACGACCTGGAAACCTTCCACGAGCTGCGCCGCGAGCTCGGTGATGCACGCCATCCGCTGCACTATCTGGCGGTCCCGCCGGCGCTCTTCGGAGAGGTAGTCGACAACCTCGGCGCTTCTGGTTGCGCCGCCGGAGCGCAGATCATCGTGGAGAAGCCGTTCGGCCACGACCTCGCCTCGGCGAGGGCGCTCAACAAGCGGATCCATACGGTCTTCGCCGAGCCAGCCGTCTTCCGGATCGACCACTACCTGGGCAAGGAGCCAGTCCAGAACCTGCTCTACTTCCGCTTCGCCAACTCCTTCCTGGAGCCCATCTGGAATCGCGACCACGTCGCGAGCGTCCAGATCAACATGCCGGAAGCACTCGACGTAGCCGATCGCGGGGCCTTCTACGACGCGGAGGGGGCGATCCGAGATGTCGTCCAGAACCACCTGCTCCAGGTGGTCAGCCTGCTGGCCATGGAGCCGCCGTCCGTTCATTCGGCAGAGGCAATCCGAGACCAGCAGTTCAAGGTCATCGATTCCATCCGGCCACTCACACCCCAGGGCATCGTGCGTGGCCAGTACCGGGGCTACCGCGAGGTGGATGGCGTCGCGGCGGGCTCCGCGGTCGAGACGTTCGCCGCGCTGCGGCTGGAAGTCGATACGTCGCGCTGGCGCGGCGTGCCTTTCTACATCCGCACCGGCAAGTGCCTGCCGGTGACAGTGACCGAGGTGAGGGTCGAGCTCAAGCCGCCGGCGCAGGCGGTATTCAGCGAACTCGAGCCGCACGACGCCGACTACTTCCGCTTCCGCCTCACGCCGGACATGTCCATCTCACTCGGCACCCGTGCCAAGAAGCCGGGCGAGGCAATGGTCGGTGAGCCGGTCGAGCTATATGCCGCCCACCGGAGCTCAGATGCACGTCCGCCGTATCAGCGGCTGATCGGCGATGCCGTCCGCGGCGACCCGTCGTTATTCGCACGCGAGGACTGGGTTGAGGCTGCCTGGCGCGTCGTGGACGGGGTGCTCGACCCAGGTACTCAGCCCTACCAATACGCGCCCGGAACATGGGGCCCGGCGCAGGCGGCGAGCGTTCTGCGCGCCGGTGACCGCTGGCACGATCCAGTGGAAAGCAACGGCCAGCCCGGTGAGTGACGCGCCTGCGTCGGTCGCGCCGGGCGCGCCCGGCATTGCG
>DAIERN010000013.1 GCA_027346765.1 Chloroflexota bacterium
AAGCGCAGCCGCTCGAGCAGCGGCACGGAGGTATCGCAGGCCTGGGCGAGCACGCGCTGGTTGAACTCCAGCAGCGACAGCTCGCGGTTGATGTACGGGATGCGGGTCTGCGCGGCTGCCCGGCGGGCGCGGCCTGAACCGGCCGGCCGGTGGCTCGAGGCACGCTCGGTCGGCGCCTGCTCGCGCTCAGGGCGAACGGCGGTCATAAGCAGCCCAGTCTAGCGATCAGGGACATTCCGACCGATGGTGGTGCACGGACGCACCAATCGGCCAGCACCCGAAGGTACCGACACTTGTCTGCCGCTCACCGGGTCAACGGTCCGGGAAATGGCGAAGATGCCCGTCAAAACGCCGGTTTTCGCGCCGTTCCGCGCCGTTTTCGGCCGTTTCCTGCCGTTTCGAGCCGTCCAGCGGCACAAATCGCTCAAGAAGAGGCGCACGGCGCCTCGTTCCGGGCACTTTCGGGACGGATGGCCCGCTCAACGGGAGGTACCGCCAGTGAGGCGCGCGCTAAACCCAGGCGTGGTTATCCCAGGCGGCGTGGCCCCGCAGGCTGGCTGTGATCGCCGTGCGCGGCGTGCTCCTTCGCTCGTCGCTGAGTGTCGGCGGGGCAGGGGCATTCCTCGCGCAGGCGAGCGAACGTGTAGAAGCCGGTGTGATGGCCGTCGGCCCACGTCGGCTGGAGCGCGTACGTGCCGACCAGGGCAATGTCAGTCAGCTGCATCTGGATGGGCGTCAGCTGCGGGTTGGAGTCCAGCCAGCCGGGGATGCCGGCCTCGCCGCGGCAGTAGGCGCACGGGCACAGCCAGCGCAGCGTCTCGAAGTCGTAGACCGTCACGTGGCCGTCGGGCCACTCCAGCTCGAGCGTCGCGGCGGCGCGATCGGCATGAACGCGCACGGGCGCCACGTATTCGCGACCGCTGACAAAGGAGGACACGCAGGAACGGTAACCCAATCTGCCGCCGAGGCCGCAAACTGGGGCGCGTGGCAAAGCGACGTCAGCAGCAGGTGGGCGCGGCGATCGACGTCGGCAGCAACAGCATCCACCTGCTCGTCGCCCGGGTGGGCACGCCCCAGACGATGGCGCGCCGCGGCCTGACCGTGCTCGACGACCGCAGCCAGCTGTTGGGGCTGGGCGAACAGGTCGATCGGGAAGGTCGGATGCTCATCGAGCAGCGCCGCCAGATCATGTCGGGCATCGCTGAGTACCTGCTGCTCGCCCGCTCGATGGGCGCGACCCAGCTGACGCTGATCGGCACCGAGCCATTCCGCCGTGCGGCGAACGGGCCGGATGTCGCGATCGAGGTGGGCACTATCACCGGCATTCCGCTGCACGTGATCACCGAGCACACCGAAGCGCTGCTGACGTTCGTTGGCGTCACCGCGGGCGTGCCGCCCAACGAGCCACTGGTCGTCGCGGATATCGGCGGCGGGTCGACGGAGGTGAGCATCCACACTCCGGGCACACCGCTCAAAGTGCTGCCGCTGGCGATTGGCTCCGCCCGACTCACCCGCTCGATCGTCGAGCACGATCCACCGACGGCCCGCGAGATGGACGCGCTCGATGCCGCTGCCCAACAGGTCATGCGTGAGCTGCCGCGCCAGGCGTGGCCGGGTGGTGTGCCGCGCGCTGTCTTCGTGGGTGGCACGGCGACCAACGTGGCGCGCCTGGGCCGGCTCACGCGGGCTGGTCTCGCGGAGGATCGGCGCACGCTGGCGAAGCTATCGAGCGACCAGGTGGTCGAGCACTTTGGCGTGCGGCCGCAGAGAGCGCGGCAGCTGCCTGCCGGTGCGGCCATCGTTGCGGCGATGCTCGAGCGACTGGGTCTCGAGGAGGCCGTCACTGCAGAGCGCAGCCTGCGCGACGGCGCGATCATCGCTGCGGCGCGGTACGGCGACGCGTGGCCGGCGCGCATCGCGCAGCTGTTCGTCTAGCCGCTCGCCTCGTCGAGCCACTGGCGCACCGGTCGCAGCGCGCCCTTCTCGGGGTAGTGGCGCCGATTGCGGCCCTCAGCCATCGTCTGGATCAAGCCTGCGTCGCGCAGCACGGCAAGGTGCTTCATCACGCCCCAGCGGGTCATCCCGTCGGTGCGGCTCACCAGCTGGGCAGTGCTTGATCCCGGTTGGCGCATCACCGCCCGCAGCAGTTCGCGCCGCGTTGGATCGGCCAGGGCACGCAGGACATCGTCGAGATGAGCCATCAAGTTATCCACAATAACGTGACCGTCAAGTCACATGTGCAGCGCCGTCTGCCATGACTTGCGCGGCGACCGCCCGGTAGTAACATCCTCGGCGTGAGCAAAGTTCTCGACGCGCCTGCCTCCGGGTCGCCCCAAAGGACGGCCAGCGCATTGGTGCGCGCCTGGGTGGGCCGCGGCGAGGGCATCGAGACGATGGTCGAGCGCGTTGGCGGCGTCGACCAGGTGGGTGTCGAGGAGCGCGTCGACTCGCTCAAGAAGCGATCGATCAAGCGCGAATCAAAGCTGTGGGCGCTCGATCTGGCGATCCGGATGATCGATCTGACCACGCTCGAGGGCAAAGACACGGAAGGTAAGGTCCGCGCGCTGTGTGCCAAGGGGATGCGCCCGGATCCGTCGGATCCCACTATCCCCGGTGTCGCGGCGATCTGCATCTACCCCGCCCACGTGGCGCTCGCGAAGCAGGCTCTCGAAGGCTCGACGGTCAAGGTCGCAGCCGTGTCGACAGGCTTTCCTGCCGGTCAGACCTATACCGACGTGAAGCTCCTCGAGACGCGCCAGGCGGCAGACGCAGGGGCCGATGAGATCGACATGGTCATCGACCGCGCGGCGTTTCTCGAAGGCGACTTCCGCCACGTGTTCGACGAGATCGTCGCGGTCAAGGAAGCGTGCGGAAACGCTCACCTGAAGGTGATCCTCGAGACCGGCGAGCTAGAGACGTACGACAACGTTCGCCGCGCCAGCATCCTGGCGATGGCCGCCGGCGCAGATTTCATCAAGACCAGCACCGGCAAGGTGACGCCGGCGGCAACGCTGCCGGTGACACTGGTGATGCTCGAGGCCATCCGCGACTTCCACCGCCGGACAGGGCGCGTCGTCGGCATGAAGCCGGCGGGCGGCATCCGCACGGCAAAAGAGGCGATCAGCTATCTCGTCGTCCTGTACGAGACGCTCGGCCCGCGCTGGATGACGCCCGACCTGTTCCGGTTCGGCGCGAGCAGCCTGCTCAACGACGTGCTGATGCAGATCCGCAAGGAGCGCACTGGCCGGTACCAGGGGCCCGACTACTTCACGATCGACTGACGCGTGTCGGAGTAGGCGCTGGCCGGAATCACTCGCCGACAGTTCGTCCTTGGTGCGGCGGCCACCGCGGGGGCCGTGGTCTTGGGCTGTTCGCCGACGCAGCTCGTTACGCCGCGGCCAACCGCCAGCCGCCCGACCGCCAGCCTGTTACCGACCAACCCGCCCAGCCCAACGCCGTCGCCCAGCCAGCTGCCGCTGCGGGCGCGCGTGGCGCAGATGCTGATCTGCGGCTTTCCGGGAAGGACGCTCGCTGACGACGACCCGATCATCCGGGCGATCCGCGATGACGGACTGGGCGGCGTGATCCTGTTTGGGCGCAACATCGGCTCGCCGGCTCAGCTGCGCAATCTCACGGACACGCTGCGCGGCGCGGCCGGGGCGCGGCCGCTGCTCATCGCGGTCGATCAGGAGGGTGGCGCGGTCGCGCGCCTCAATCCTGACGACGGCTTTCCCGCCACGCCGACCGCGGCCAAAGTGGGTCGGCGCAACGATCCCGGCTATGCCCACCAGGTCGGCAGCGATATCGGCCAGGCGCTCGCCTCAGCGGGCATCAACCTCAACCTCGCGCCCGTGGTCGACCTAAACGTGAATCCGGCCAACCCGTCAATCGGTGCGCTCGATCGGAGCTTCTCGGCCGATCCAACCGTCGTCATGGCGATGGCCAGCGAAGTCATCGCGGGCCAGCGCGAACAGGGCGTGCTGACCACGCTCAAGCATTTTCCCGGGCTGGGCAGCGCGACCGGCAACACCGACCGCGAGTTCGTGGACATTACGACCACCTGGACCGAGGCGGAGCTCGAGCCATTTCGCCAGCTCATCGCGGCCGGCAGCACCGACCTGGTCATGGTCGGCAACGCCCTCAACGGGCAGCTCGACCTGCGCAACCCGGCCACGCTGTCCGCGCCGACGCACAACCTTTTGCGCGACGACCTGGCTTTCGATGGTGTGATCGTCACCGATGACCTGATGGCCGGCGCTTTGACCGCCAATTACACGCAGGACGTGATCTTGCGCCGCGCGATCAGGGCCGGCAACGACCTGCTGCTGCTCGCCAACACCGCGCGCGACGCGGGCGATGTCGTCCAGCCCACGCTCGATCTGATCGAGAGCCTCGTCGCCCAGCGCCAGGTCGACGAAGCCTTGATCGATGCCGCGGTCGGACGAGTCGGACGGCTCGTCGCGCCCCCTGGTTGATATCCTCGGCCACTATGGCTACCGAGGTCGAAACCGCCGAGGGGGCGGCGGCCCGGAGTTCACGCACAGCAATCGAGTCGCGGCCGTACGCGCCAAGCTGGCTGGACGTAGTGGTGCGCGCCATCGACGCTGCGCCCGGGCCTACGTGGATCGCGTACGTCGTCATCGGGTTGGCGTTTCTCTTGATGGTCAACGTCGAAGGCTGGCTGGCAGGCATCCCGGTGGGCGCGCTTGACCCGGCGCAGTCGGTCTATGCCCTCTTCTTCCTCCTGCCGCTGGTCGTCTACCACTACCAGGCGCGCATCGCCGGTGAGGCTGTCGACAGCTTTCGGCCGGCGACTGATCTCGATGACGCCGCCGCCGCCAACCTCCGCTATCGCCTGACCGTCACCCCGGCTCGCTCCGCCCTCCTCGCGAGCGCCGTGGCCGTCGTGATCAACATCGGCTGGGTCGCGGCCGACCCGGCCGGCTTCCAGCTCAGCGGCAAGTCGGCCGTCTACGTCGTGCTCCGGCTCGGGAGCGAAAGCATTCTGTCGGCCGCGATCTTCGTGCTCATACTCCAGGTGCTGCGCCAGATGACCACGATTGCGGGCCTCCACCGCGCGGCAACCCACGTGGATCTGCTCCGGCCGGCGCCGGTTCACGCGTTCGCCCGGCTGACGTCGCGCACGGCCCTCGGCATCATCTCGTTTGCCGTGCTGACCGGCCTGCCGCTCCCGGGCATCCCTGAGGCGACCTGGCTGACCACGGTCTTTGCCTGGACGCTGCCCATGATCCTGCTGGGCGCCGCGGTCTTCGTGCTGCCACTGCGCGGCATGAATCGGCGTCTGGTGGAAGCGAAGACGCACTGGCTCGATGACATCGGGCGGCGCATCCACGCCACGTCCCAGGCGCTGCACCGGGTGGTCGACGGCGAGGCGACCAACGCCACTGACATCGACGCGTCGCGGGTGGCGCAGACCCGACTCGACGGCATGAACAAGGCCCTCTCATCGCTGCTCCAGGAGCGCGATTTCGTGCGCCGACTGCCCACTTGGCCGTGGGACGGCGGCACGGCGCGCGCTGTTGGATCCGCCATTGCGCTGCCAGTGGTGCTCTTCCTGATCACGCGCGCGCTGGACCGAGTGGTCTTCTAGCCCCTCAGTCGTCCCGGAGCCGCGAGAAGACCACCATGTCGTGGTGGGCGCCGGCGCGGAACTGGCTGCCGCGCATGGCTCCTTCGCGGGTGAAGCCGGCCTTCTCCAGTGAGCGCTGCTCCGCCACGTTCTCGATGTCAGTCGTGGCCTCGATCCGGTTGACCTCGGTCGACGCGAAGAGCCAATCGGCGAGGAGCCGCTGGGCCTCTGTGCCATAGCCCTTGCCGCGCGCGGCGGCGAGCAGCTCGATGCCGATGTTGAAGCATTGCGACTCAGGGTTTGGGCCGTAGCCGGTGACGTGCCAGCTGAGCGAGCCGACGGGCGCGCCATCCTCGAGCCGCTCACAGATGAGCGTGCCGCGCCGCTCGTCGCGCAACCCTCTGCCTGCCGCGAGGACATCGCGCGGCGTGGGCCTGGTCGCTTGCCCCAGGTCGTTGAAGCCGCCGCGTTCCTTGTTGATCCGCCAGTCATCGAGCATGTCCGCGTCAGCCGGCGCCACGTCACGGAGTCGCACCAAACGGCCCTCGATGGGCAGCTTGCCCCGCGCGGTTGACGTGCGCACGGGTCCTGGCGGCGCGGGTGCCGGATCGTCGTCGCGCAGGCGTGAGTAGTAGGCAAGGTCGTGGTACGCGCCACTCCGGAACTGAGCGCGCCGGATGACGCCCTCGCGCGCATAGCCCGCCTTCTCCAGCGCGCGTTGCTCGGCCGCGTTCGCAACGTCGGTCGAGGCCTCGACGCGATTCAGGTCAGTAGCCGCGAACAGGTAGTCCGCCACCAGTCGCTGGGCGTCGGTCCCAAGCCCCGTGCCACGTGCCGCCGCGATTAGCTCGATGCCGATCTGCCAGGCATCCGAGCTGGGGGAGGGTCCGTAGACCATGACGCGTCGCCAGCCGACGGTGCCGATCGGCCGGCCATCGGCGATGCGCTCGATGATGACCATGCCGTTGCGGTCGTTGCGGAACGGACCGCGCGCGAGCGCCTCCCGGTCAACTGGCGGCCGGGGTCCGAAGTCGTTGAATGAGTCCGGCTCGAGGTCGGCATTCCACTGGTCGAGCATGTCGGCGTCCTCGAGCCGCAAGTCGCGCAACCGGACCCTGTCGGCAGAGAACGGAAGAAGATTGGGGACGGCCGACTGATCGCTCACGGACGGCTGAAGGCTAGCGCGTGATTGCCGTCGGGCCCGATCACCAGGGCGACGGCCACAGCTACATCGCCCCGGGCTATTGCCGCGGCGCAGCGCGCAAGGGGATCCGGGTCGTCGTAGACAGTCGTCACACCGGCCGCGAACCGACCCAGCCCTAGTGCGACGGCCAGCTCCGCCCGCTCGCGCGCCAAGGGGCCGGTGGCCCAGACCGCCACGAGGCCCACGTCGCGTGCCTTGAGGCCCTGGGCGGCAAGGGCGCGCCTGATCGCGCGTGCCGGCTCCAGCTCATCAAGCCCCCGAGGTGACTTAGCGGTCACCTTGTAGGCGGCGCGTCGGTGCCCAGCCACTCGAGCGCGACGTTGACCAGCTCAGTCACGGGCCGTCCGTCCAGATCAGGCAGCGTGGCCCATTCTGCCCTGTCGCTCGACTCCTCGACCTCGTCGCGCAACGTCCCACCGGTAATGGTGGCGAGATAGACGATGCGCACGCCGTGCCACGCGTCACGGCCAAGCTCGGTTTGCGCGTCTCCCGCGATTGAGTTCACGAAGGCCAGATCATCGATCCGCCCTTCGAGGCCGCTCTCCTCCGCGAGCTCGCGCCGCGCGGCATCGGCCGGATCCTCGCCGAACGCGACGCCGCCACCGGGGAGCGTCCAGATCCCAGCCGCGGGGTAGCCCGGCGCGATCCGCACGAGCAGAAGCCGGCCGTGGTCGATGCAGATCGTGTACGCGGCGAGCCTGGTGCGCGGCATCTCCTTCACAGCGCAAGCCTAATGTGCCGACATGGCTAGATATGTGCCGACATGGCTAGATATGTGCCGACCAGGATATTTCGCCCGACCCACCCCAACCTTTAGTCGGCTCGGCACATATTCAGTCGGCTCGGCACATATTCAGTCGGCTCGGCACATAGTCCCCATTGAGCAGCGGTGCCATCGATGCGGCCCTGAGCAAGCGCGCTGACTCACATGTGACCATATAGTCACCAGTTGGCGCTGGCGCCTGCGCGCGCAGCGGTGTAGGCTGTTGACGTGGCAACCAAGAAGACCACCCAGGCAGCGCGGGCGCTGACGCCGCGCGGCCGTTCGGCGGATGTGGGACGCGGTACGCCGCAGCCCTCCACCTGGAGCCTGGGCGACGGCCAGCAGGTTCCGTGGGAGTACGCGCCGGCACCTGAATCGCGCGACATCCTCCAGATCAAGAGCCGGTACGGCCTGTTCATCGGTGGCAAGGAGGTCGCCCCGCGCGGCGGGCAGTGGTTCACGACCGTGGACCCCGCCACTGAAGAGCCGATCGCAGAGATCGCGCGCGCAACGGTGAAGGACGTCGACCAGGCAGTGAGCGTCGCGAGGAAGGCCTTCCGGCGCGATTGGAGCACGCTGCCTGGCAGCGAACGCGCCAAGTACCTCTTCCGCATCGCGCGCATCCTGCAGGAACGCAGCCGCGAGTTCGCCGTCCTCGAGTCGCTCGACGGTGGCAAGCCGATCAAGGAGTCGCGCGACGTCGACGTGCCGCTCGCCGCGGCGCACTTCTGGTACTACGCGGGCTGGGCGGACAAGCTCGAATACGCGTTCCCCAACCGCGACCCGCGGCCGCTGGGGGTGGCGGCGCAGGTCATCCCGTGGAACTTCCCGCTGCTGATGCTTGCCTGGAAGATCGCGCCCGCGCTGGCGGCGGGCAACACGGTCGTCCTGAAGCCGGCCAGCTCCACGCCAATGTCCGCGCTCGTCTTCGCCGACGTGTGCCGCCAGGCCGACCTGCCGCCGGGCGTCGTCAACATCATCACCGGGCCAGGCGAGATCGGCCTTGCCCTGGTCAAGCACCCCGATGTCGACAAGGTCGCGTTCACCGGCTCGACGTTGGTCGGCAAGGAGATCGGTCGCGCGGTTGCCGGCACCAACAAGGCGCTGACCCTGGAGCTGGGCGGCAAGGCTCCGGTCGTGGTGTTCGACGATGCCGACGTTCCCGCGCTCGTCGAGGCGGTGAAGCTGGCGGGCTTCTTCAACAGCGGCCAGGACTGCACGGCGGCGACACGCGTCATTGCCGGCTCGAAGGTGTACGAGAAGCTGCTCGCCGATCTCGTGCCGGCGGTGCAGTCGATCAAGGTGGGCAATCCAGCCGACGACGAGACGCTCGACATGGGGCCGCTCGTCACGGGCGGGCAGCGCGACCGGGTTGCCGGGTACGTGGACCGGGCACGCGGCTACGGGGCCGAGGTGGCCACCGGCGGCAACGCGAACGGCCACGGCGGTGGCAAGGGCTTCTTCTACGACCCGACGGTGGTGACGAACGTCAAGCAGGACGCGGAGATCATCCAGGAAGAGGTGTTCGGCCCGGTCATCACGGTCCAGCGCTTCAGCGACGACGATGAGGCGATCCGCTGGGCGAACGACGTGCCCTACGGCCTCGCGTCGAGCGTCTGGACGCGTGACGTCAAGCGGGCGCTCAACGCGGCGCGCCGGCTGCGCTACGGCACGGTCTGGATCAACGATCACCTGACGATCGCGTCGGAGATGCCGCACGGCGGTTTTGGGCGGAGCGGCTACGGCAAGGACATGAGCAGCTACTCGATCGAGGACTACACGATCGTCAAGCACGTCATGGCCAAGATCAGCTGATGCGCGTCCTCTTAGTGGGGGCGGGAACAGTTGGTGAGGCGATCGCCAAGGTCGCGGCAGATCGTGGCTGGCTCGAGCACATGCTCGTTACCGACTACGACCTTGACCGGGCGAAATACGTCGTCGATTCGACCGATCACGGCGGCAAGTTCGAGGCGCACCGCATCGACGCGTCGTCCGCGGAGCGGGTGGCGCATGTCGCCCGGGATCATGGGGTGGACCTGGTCATGAACGCGGTCGACCCCCAGTTCGTGCTGCCGATCATGGACGGCGCGCTCGCGGCCGGCGCCAACTACATGGACATGGCCGTGTCGCTCTCCAAGCCTCATCCCGACAAGCCGTTTGAGATGCCAGGCGTGAAGCTGGGCGACGAACAGCTCGAGAGGTCGGCCGACTGGGAGCGGGCTGGCAAGCTTGCCCTGGTCGGCATGGGCATGGATCCGGGACTGACCGATGTCTTCGCGGCGTACGCGGTCAAGCATCTCTTCGACGAGGGCGGCGTGGAGCAGGTGCACGTCCGCGACGGCGGTGACCTGGAGATAACCGGCTACGCGTTCGCGCCCGTGTTCAGCATCTGGACGACCATCGAAGAATGCCTCAATCCGCCCATCGTGTGGCAGGACGGCGATTGGCACACCACGCCGCCGTTCAGCGCGCCGGAGATGTTCCCCTTCCCAGATGGCGTGGGCGAAGTGGAGTGCGTCAACGTGGAACACGAGGAAGTGACCATGTTGCCGCGCTGGCTGCCCGGGGGCCGCGCCCTCAAGAAGGCCAGCTTCAAGTACGCCCTGGGGAGCGACTTCATCGACAAGCTCAAGACCATCCATGCGCTGGGCATGGACCGGACAGACAAGGTGCGCGTCAAGGGAGTCGAGGTCGCGCCGCGCGACGTGCTGGCGGCGATCACCCCTGACCCGTCCAAGGTGGGCGATCGGATGATCGGGCGCGCCATCGTGGGCACGTGGGTGATCGGGCGCAAGGATGGCGCACCGCGTGAGGTCTTCCTGTACCAGACGACTGACGCTCAGCAGTGCTGGCGCGAGCTGGGGCTGGGCGCCGTGGCCTGGCAGACCGGCTTCAACCCGGTCATCGCCATGGAGCTGCTCGCGACGCAGGCCTGGACGGGCAGCGGCGTGCAGGCCCCCGAGGCGTTCGACCCCGACCCGTACCTGGCGTTGCTCGACCGCTACGGCATCCACCACGCCATGACAGAGATGGAACCCGGGAGGCACCGACCGACATGACCGCCCCAAGCCAGGCAACGCTCGATCGCGAACGGATCAAGGACATCGGCGCGCGTGAGGAGGCCGAGTACCGGCGACGCACGCCCAAGTCGGCCGCGCTCCACCAGCGGGCGCGCCAGGTCCTGCCGCTGGGCGTCGCCAGCTCGTTCCAGTCGTATGACCCATACCCACTGTTCATGACCGACGCGCACGGGTCGCGCATTCACGATGCTGACGGCAACGAGTACGTCGATTTCGACATGGCCTTTGGCGTGCTCGCCGCAGGTCACTCGCACCCGATCTTCGCCGAGGTCCTGGCGTCACGGGTCGCCAACGGCACCTGCTACACCTTCCCGGTCGAAGACGGGGTCATCCTGGCGGAGGAGATCAAGCGCCGCTTCGGCTGTGACCTGGTGCGCTTCTCCAACTCGGGCACGGAAGCGACGATGGACGCGATCCGCGTTGCGCGCGGCTTCACCGGACGCGAGAAAGTGCTCAAGTTCGAGGGCGGCTACCACGGTCATCACGACGACGTGCTGGTGTCGATCCAGCCGCCGCGCGAGATGATCGGCCCAGCTGACGCTCCCGCGACCGTGCCGGCATCGGCCGGGCTGCCCGCCTCGCGCATCGCCGAGACGGTCGTCGCGCCGTACAACAATCCCGAGGCGCTCGAGCGGATCCTGGAGCGCCACCAGGGCGAAATCGCCGCGATCATCATCGAGCCGGTGCAGTTCAACATCGGCGTCGTGCCGCCGCTCCCCGGTTTCCTGGAGCGCGTCCGCGAGCTGGCGACGCAGCACGGCATCGTGCTCATCTTCGACGAAGTCAAAACAGGCGTGGTGCTGGCCTACGGTGGCGCGACCGAGTGGTTCGGCGTCAAGCCCGATCTTTTCTGCCTGGCCAAGAGCATCGGCGGCGGCGTGCCTATCGGCGCATTCGGCGGGCGCGCAGAGGTGATGGGCGTGATCGAGCGGATTCCCGATCGCGCCGCGGATCCCGCCACGGGGCTCGCCCACTCGACCATACCCGGCGGGGCGACCCGCGTCGCCCACCTGGGGACGTTCAATGGCAATCCCCTGTCGATGGCGGCAGGCGTTGCCGTGCTGACGCGGATCCTGACCCGTGACGCCTATCCCCGATTGCAGGCGATGGGTGACCGACTGACGGCCGGGTGCCAGGCAATCATTGACGAGTTCGGCCTGCCCGGCTATGCCGTCAACGTGGGCCCCAAGGGTTGCGTCATGTTCACGCCGGCCCGTGTGACCAATTACCGTGACTTCATCGGCCTCGATTCGGAGCTCTGGGCGGCGTCCTTCTTCTACCTCGCCAACCGCGGCATCCTGCTGCCCCCCGGTCCCGACGATCAGTGGACGCTGTCGGTCCAGCACACCGACGCGGAAATTGACCGCTACCTTTCGACGTTCAGGGACTTCGCCCGCGAACTGACGGCGTAGAGACGAGAGGCACGACCAAAGCGGTCGTGGTCGGGCCTGCCTTTCGGTCCCCCTTTCACTCCGGAGTCCACTCGCGCGATATTTGAGTCCGCTCGCGCGATAGTCGCAGCTGGCAAGGCTCCGGTAAGGCGGCGATGAGCGCCGGATAAGAGCTCGGCGCTTCAATCGTCTCGTGCCCGATGAGATCTACGACAAGTACTGCCGCCACGCGCCGAGGCGCAATGAAACTGCGACCCAGCAGACCATCGAGATCGGCCAGCGCTTTCGACTCGGGCGCCACCAGGCGGGGCTGACGCAGCGACGCGTCGCCGAGCGCGCGGACGTCAGTCAAAGCGAAGTGTCCAGGCTGGAGCGCGGCCGGCGGCCGGGCATGGCCCTATTCCGTCTTGTTGCGATCGCTTACGCGCTGGGTCCGCAGTTCCCGTTCGGCACCTGTCCGCACGACCACCGCTGCGTCTACTCCCGGCGCATCCCTGACGAGGATGAGCTCCTCATCGGTGACGTCCGGCCAGCCGCGGACGAAGCCAACGGCGCGAATGGCTTCGACGACGCGCTCGCAGACGACGGGGAGGATGACCTTGCAGGCGAGTTGGAGCTGGAGAAGTGGGTTCCCCAACTCGAGTGGTGATGACCCGACCATGCACAGATGGCGCCGCCGGAGTCAAATATCGCGCGAGCGGACTCAGATATCGCGCGACTGGACTCAGGTATCGCGCGAGCGGACTCGACGAGGAGAGAGGTTCCGGAGGGTGGTTCCGGAGGGTGGCTCCGGAGGGCCGGGCTAGCCCAGCGAGGCGAGCACCTCGCCGATTGTCGAGACGGCCTGGTCGATTTCCGCCTCAGTCGTGACGAGCGGCGGGATGACGCGGATGGCCTGGCCGTAGGTGCCGCACGAGAGCAGGATGAGGTTGCGTTCCAGGGCGCCGGCGAGGAGTTGCTTGGTCATGTCGGGCCGCGGTTTGAGGGTGACCGGCTCGGCGAATTCGATCGCGGCCATCAGGCCGCGGCCGCGCACCTGGGCGATGTTGGGGTTGCGCGACGAAGAGGCGGCCGCGGTCAGCCCCGCGAGGAGCCGCTGGCCCATTGTGTGAGCGTTCGCGACGAGGCCCTCGTCCTCGATCACGTCGAGCGTCGCCAGCGCCGCGGCGCAGGACACGGCGTTGCCACCATAGGTGCCGCCGTGGGTGCCGGGAGTGAACTTATCCATGAGTGAGCGGCGGGCCATGATGCCCGACAGCGGCATGCCCGACGCGATGCCCTTGGCCATGACCAGGATGTCCGGTCGGGCCCCGGTCCACTCCGTCGCGAACATGCGGCCCGTGCGGCCGTAGCCGGTCTGGACCTCGTCGGCGATGAGCAGGATGCCGTGCTGGTCGGCCAGTGCGCGGAGCGCGGGCAGGAAGCCGTCGTCGGGGACCACGTAGCCGCCCTCGCCCAGGATGGGCTCGACCAGGAACGCGGCCACGTCGTCGGGGTGGCACAGGGTCGCGAAGAGCTCATCGATCGCGGCCATCGTCCTTTCGAGCGCCACAACCGACGATCCGCCGCCCTGGCGCAGCGGGTCAGGGAACGGGACGAAGTGGACGCCGCCCATGAGCGGCTCGTAGTGGCCGCGAATGCGCACGCCGCTCGACGTGAGCGCCATGGTGCCGTGCGTCCGGCCGTGGAAGCCGCCGCGGAACGCCACGACGCCCGGGCGCCCGGAGACGCGTCGCGCGAGCTTGACCGCGCCCTCGATGACCTCCGTGCCGGAGTTCGAGAGGAAGAGGCCGATTGGATCGGCTGGGTCGGCTGGGGCTGGGAACAGCCGGGGTAGTCGGGCGTGGAGCTCCAGGCCCGGCTCGTGATAGACGATGTTCTGCTGGGCGTGGATGACCTTGGCCGCCTGCTCCGCAATTGCCGCGACCACGCGCGGGTGGGAGTGGCCGGTGTTGGTGACGCCGATGCCGCTGCTGTAGTCGAGGTAGCGCGCGCCGTCGATCGTCGTCAGCCACGAACCCTCGCCGCGCTCGACGACAAGATCGGTGTAGCGCGACCAGACGGGCGCGACGCCGTCGCGCAGCGCGAGCCAGTGTTCCTGCTTGCTTTCGACGGAGATCAACCCTTCACCTCCATGGCGGCCCGATCAAGCGCCGCGCTCCGGCGCGCCCAGAGTATCTGCGCCAGTATCGCGAGCCCAGCGGTAAGGAAGATGAGCGTGCCCAGGACGTTGACCTCCGGTGGCACGCCGAAGCGCGACGCGCCATAGACCCAGAGGGGGAACGTGGTTGTCTGGCCGGACACGAACGAGGTGATCACGTAGTCGTCGATCGACAGCGCGAAGGCGAGCAATCCCGCCGCCAGGATGCCCGGGAATATCAGTGGCAAGGTGACCTTGCGGAAGGTCGTCCACTCGTCCGCGCCAAGGTCCATCGCCGCCTCTTCGAGCGACCTGTTGAAGCCGGCTATGCGCGCCCGCACGGTGACGACCACGTACGAGATGTTGAACATGATGTGGGCGATGACGATGGTCATTAGGCCACGTTGCGTGCCCATCGTTACCCACAGTGACAGCAGTGACGCACCCATGATCACCTCGGGTGTTGCCATGGGCACGTAGATCAACAGGTTGAGGGGGCCCTGGCCGCGGAACTCATAACGCGTCAGCGCGAGACCGATGAGCGTCCCCAGGAGCGTCGCGATGACCGTTGCAGCGACGGCCACGATGAGCGAGTTGACCATGGGTCCGGTGATGTCCGGCCGATTCCACAAATCGAAGTAGTTCTGGATCGTGAAGCCCTGCCAGGTGATGTTCTGGCGGCCGCGCGGGTCGTTGAACGAGAACGCGATCATGACCGCGATGGGCAGGAACAGGTACATCACCGCCAGCGCCGTATAGACGGGCAGCACCGAGTGGCCGATCCTGCCCAGCAGGGGCTTGCGCGGAGCGGCTGGCGCCGTGGTGGCGTTCTGGGTGGCGGCGACAGCGGTCATCCGGCCGTAAGCTCGCGTGCGCCGACCACCTTGGCATAGAGCGCCACCAGCACCAGCACCGCGGCCATCAGCACGAAGCCCAGCGCGGATGCCTCCGGGTAGGCGTTCGTCGCCAGGAACAGCCGCTGGATGACGTTGCCGATCATCGTCGTGTCGCGGCTGCCCAGGATCGCGGCGTTGATGAAGTCGCCCACCGCGGGGATGAACACGAGCAGTGATCCGGCGAAGACGCCTGGCATAGACAGCGGCAGTGTCACGCGCAGGAAAGCCTGCAGCCGGCTCGCGTACAGGTCAGTCGCCGCCTCGACCAGATGGGGGTCGATCTTCTCGAGTGAGACGTACAGCGGCAGGACCATGAACGGCAGGAAGTTGTAGGTCAGGCCAGAGATGACCGCCAGGGGCGATGCCAGCACGTGTTCGCCCGGCGCCAGGAGGCCAATGTCCTTGAGCGTTCCCAGCACGAAACCGTTGTCAGCCAGGATCAGCTTCCACGACAGCGTCCGGATGATGAACGCCGTGAAGAACGGGGCAATGACGAGCAGCAACAGGATGTTCTTGAACCGGCCGCCGCGCGTGGCGATGGTGTAGGCCATGGGATAACCCAGCAGCAGGGTGGCACTGGTAACGGCGAAGGCGTAGATGAGCGATCGGACGAACTGGGGCGCGTAGGTGTTGATGACCTCCGGGTACACGCCGAAGTTCCAGGTCAGGGTGAACCCGCGGCTGAGCGAGCCTTCCTGGAGGCTGACCGACGCCATGACCAGCATCGGCACAACGAAGAAGACGATCAGCCACAGGCCGCCGGGGAGCAGAAACAGGTACGGCGTCAGCCAGCGCAAACGGCGCGGCACTGCTCCTGCTCCCCGTTCAGCTTGACGACGGCGTCGAGGTCAGCCGTTGAC
>DAIERN010000140.1 GCA_027346765.1 Chloroflexota bacterium
AGGCGATACCGTCGCCGGGGGACCTATGGGCGGTGACGGCCTTCGACGCGCAGCACGTGATCGCCGTCGGCGGGACGGTGGATGACAGGGGCGGGCTTCTGGTGACGCGAAGTGAAGACGCAGGCGCAAGCTGGCTCATTAGCCATCCCTCCGCTCCCGCCCTAGTAACCGTGGCAGCGGCTGGCGATCACCTGCTGGGCGCGACCGCCTGTCTGCAGCAGCGAACCGATACGGGTCCGATCGAGCCCGCGCCCAACTCGTGTTTGTACACGAGCGACGATGGCGGTGCGACGTGGACGGATCTGGCCGCCGGCAGGCTGGTCGACCCGAGCTTCGCGAACGCATCGGACGGTTGGGCGCATCCACCCGTCGACCCGGGCATCGTCGCGCCCGCCACGCTGTATTCCACGGCAAATGGCGGTGCCTCCTGGCAAGAGGCTGCTCGGCCATGCGGCAGCGACACTCCGTGGATAGCACGTGCCGTTCTTGTCGGCCCACAGCATGGCTACGTGATCTGCCGCGGGTTGCCCAATACGGGATCGGCGTATCCATGGCGGCTCATCGAACTGGGCCGGGATGGCACCGTTGACGTGCTGCTGCGGGGCTCTACCGGGGACGCGGGCTCACCCTTCGGGGGCGACGACCTGTACGGGCTGATGATGCTGCCTGACGGACATGGTTTCTTGCTCACGTCCACGATTTACCGGACGATCGATGGCGGACGGAACTGGACCGAGACGCCGACAGGAGAATCGCGCGGCGCTTTCGAAGGCGGAGTCATCGTCTCCGATTCCGTCGCGTATGTGTGTCTCCGCGCCCTAGGTAACTACACGCGCATTTATGGAACTATAGACGGCGGCGAAAGCTGGTCACTTCTCGGTTCTTGGCCGTTCCACTGGCCCTAGCGTTACGGTGCTGGGGGCCGGCTAACTAGCGGTGTAGTTAGCTCCCCCAGGCGATCGACCTTGAGGGTGACCCGGTCGCCGGGGACGAGGTACCGACCCAAGCCCGATTCGTCCTTGACCTCCAGCAGGCAACAGCCACCAACCGTCCCAGAGCCGATGACGTCGCCCGGGATGAGGCGGACATCGGCCGAGGCGCGCTCGATCATGGCGCCGAACGAGTGATGGATACGGCCCAAATTGCCGCGGCTGATGATCTGGCCGTTGACCTCCGCGGTACAGGCGAGGTCATACGCCTTGCCCGAGCGAACGTCGGCCAGCTCGTCGGGCGTCACCAACCACGGCCCAAACGTCGTCGCGAAGTCCTTGCCCTTGGCCGGGCCCAGGCGGAGCGCGGTCTCGTCGCGCTGAAGGTCGCGCGCTGACCAGTCGTTCATGATCATGAAGCCGCCGATGGCCTCCTCGCCGGGCGCCTCGTCGAGGTTCTTCACCGGCGTGTCGACCAAGGCCGCTATCTCCAGCTCGTAGTCCAGCTCTCGCGAGGAGTCGGGTGGCCAGACCGGGTCGTCGGGTCCACGGATCTCTGACAGGTTGCTGAAGTAGAAGATGGGCAGACGGAACCACGCGTCGGGGATCTCCTGGCCGCGGCGCGTCCAGATCGTGCTCACGTGCTGTTCGAACGCGTAGAAGTCCCGCACGCTGGTCGGCCGGAGAATGGGTGAGCCAAACGCCAGGTCGGTGGCATCCGCGACGGCATCGTCATTGGCGCGCGGCTCGAAATGGTCGAGCAGCTCGCCCAGGGCCGCGACCCGCAGGCCGCGCGCCAGGATCTCGTCGAGCGTTGTGAGCGGCTGGCGGAAGAGCACGCTGTTGTGGGCCAGGCGCTCGTCACCGTTGACGGCGCGGCGCCGCGCCACCTCCAGGTCCAGCCACTGCCGGCCGGCTCCATCGAGCGCGGCCATGATCCGAAACGGCGCGCCGGCCGGCGCGTTGCGCTCGCGCGCATGGGCGATCTTCACAACTGTGAAGTGTGAGTCAGGAAGGCGAGTCCGTCCCGCCGACCGCGCGCCACACCAGCGCGGCCGTCCGTGCCGGCCAATCGGCATCGATCGCGCCAGAGAGGTGCGCGACGTACGCGGCGCCTATGGCGATGCCCACGGCACCGGCGATGTCCGCGTCCGCATCGATCCTGGCGAGCGCCTGCGCGTGGGTCAGCACGTCCGTCATGCGCTGGCGGCGCGGCGCGAGGACATGCTCGCGGAAGCAGTCGCGGGCGTCCTCAGGCGTCTCACGCGCGAGCATGGCACCGGCCATGGCGACGCCGGCGTCAGCGTCCGCCGCGATCCAAAGGGCAAGCTCGTGCTGGAGGTCGGCGCGTGGATCGTCCGTGAGGCAGATCGCGGCGCTGTTGCCCGAGACGCGGATGGCGTCGGCGACGAGGCGCTCCTTCGTTGGCCAGCGTCGATACAGCGCCTGACGGGTGGTGCCCGCCTCGTCGGCGATCGACGCGATGGACAGGCTCGCGAAGCCGCGCTCAGCCAGGTGGCGGTTGGTGACCCCCAGCACGCGCGCATCGATGGTGTCGTCGCGCCGCCGCCCGCGGCAACCGGGGGCCTTCTCAATTACCATACGATGCTGTATTGTATTGGAAATAGCAGCGATGGCAAGGCGCTTTTAGCACCACTGGACGGAAACTGAGGATATGTCGGACTGGAATAACAAGATCATCGAAGAGTTTCGGGCCAAGGGCGGCCGTGGCGTGGGTCCGTTTGGTGACCAGCTGGCCCTGCTGACGACCCGCGGTGCCAAATCGGGCCGGCCGCACACGACGCCGCTGGCGTACCACCGCGATCGTGGCCGCTACGTCGTGATCGCGTCCATGGGTGGCGCGCCCCGGCATCCCGCCTGGTACCACAACCTCCTGGCAAATCCAGATGCGGAGCTCGAGGTGGGCAACGAGAAGTTCCGCGTGCACGCGACCCCGGTCGCGACCGGACCTGAGCGCGACCGGCTCTACGCCCAGCAGGCGGCGCTGATGCCCGGCTTCCGCGAATACGAAAAGAAGACGACCCGAGTCATCCCCGCGGTCGTGCTGGAGCGTGTCGAGGACGCTGCCGCAGCCGCCTGATACGCGCGCCTAGTGGCAGACGCCGCTGCCTGAGTCGGTGAAGCCGCCGCTGGTCGTTGGGATGTACTGCCAGTCATAAGAGCCCGGTGCGAGGTCGAGCCGCAGCACGCCGTGAGTGCTCGCGTCGCGCACCTCGCTCGCCGGCAGGGGTGCGGCGAACGAATACAGCCCCGCACCGCCAGTGCCAACCACCCATTGGCGAAGGCCGTTGGCGACCGGCACGCCACTGGCGTTGGTCGGGGCAAACCGTTCGTATTCGTGGTCGTGCCCGGACAGGACGATCTCCGCGCCGTGGTCGTACAAGAGCTTGAACACCGGCGCCATGCGCGTCGACGAGCCGTGCCCGGCGCCTGACGAGAAGCGCGGTCGGTGCCAGATTGCGAGCACGCACTGGTGCGGATTGTTGACCAGGTCCGCGCGCAGCCAGCGGTACTGGCGCACGTAGCAGCGCGAGCCGCGGACGCATTCGCTCGTCAGGGCGTAGACGCGCCATGAGCCGGCGCTGTACTTGTACCAGCCCCGACCCGCCGGCCCGGCCTGGCTGCCGAAGTAGCCGAAGTAACCGGCCGCTGTGGGATTGTTGTAGTAGTCGTGGTTGCCCGGGACGGGCCGCGTGCGCAGCCTGAAGGTGCCCCACGCGGGGTCGTAGCAGGCGCCGTACCAGCTGCTCGATCCATCGGGATAGACGTTGTCGCCGGCCGTGAAAGCGATGTTGCTCGCCTGCTCGGCGAGGACGTTGCTCACCAGCGCGGCCGTGGCCGAATCATTGGTGTTGCTGCCACAGACGGCGATGTCGCCTGCGCCAACGAGGGTGACGCTGCCTGCGCCAGCCGGAGTCAGGTTCGCGGCGTAAACCGGGCCGGGCAGCGTCAACACGGCCGCCGCCAGCGCGATGGTGGCACGGACCCCCAGCGAAAAGCGCGGCGCCATGGCGTCGATTGTGCCCGGTTTCAGGCCGGCTGGTCAGGACCCATTCGGGCTAGAGCTGGTCGTCCTCTTTGGGTTCCTGCGGCACGGGCGCCGCGGGCACCGTTGCAGGCGTGGGCGTCGCCGCCGGCCGTTCCGGTTCGGCGGGGAGCGGCGCCCGGATGAAGCTCATCGTCGCCGATGCCGGCGACAATCCCGAGCGCGCCAAGAACGCGGCGCAGCGCGTGCTGGCGCGGCTGTCGGGCGAACGCATGCAGCAGGTGCAGCTGCGCGACCTGCTGACCGTGCTCCGGCACGCCGCCGGCGATCCGCGCATCAGCGCGGTGCTGCTGGATACCTCTGACCTGCAGACCGGCACCTGGACCTTCGCCACGCTGCGCCAGCTCGGCCATGCCATCGAGCAG
>DAIERN010000141.1 GCA_027346765.1 Chloroflexota bacterium
TGGACGCGATCGTCAATGCGGCCAACGAGTCGCTCCTGGGCGGAGGCGGTGTCGACGGCGCAATTCACCGTTCGGCCGGACCGGAACTGGTCGCTGAATGCCGCACGCTCAACGGTTGTCCAACCGGCCAAGCCAAGAGTCCTGCCCCGCTCACGCCCGGGAAAGGGGCATGGCGGCCCATCAACGGTCTACGCGACCGTCGCGACGACCTCGAGCGTCGATCGGTCGGCCGACAGCTGCACCCGCAGCTGGGCGGCATCAGCGCGGAGCTGGATCTCCGACCAGACCGCATCGGGCAAGCCGGTCGCGCGCATCGTTTCGTCGCGCTCCTGCTCGCGGATCATCGACGCGAGGGCTGCGGGCATGGTCCGCTCGTGGCGCGCCGCGGCGACCATCGCCCGGGCTTGTGTCGCGGCACTCTGGGTCGCCGCGGCTGTGCTCGCGTGGATGGTGGCGGTCACGCTCTGCGCGGCCCAGTCAAGCGTCACGGCGAGCTCAGCGGGCGCGCCCGAAAGGTAGCCCGCCATCGCGTCGTCGATGACGCGGAAGAGGTTGCTCTCAACATCGGACGGCAGCCGCCGGTCCGCGCCGGCGGATTCAAAGCGCACCACAATTCCCGCGCGGCGGCCCCGCTCCAGTGACGAGCGGCGCAACGTGGGCACCAGCCCCAGGTCGTCGAGCACCATGGGCCGGACGTCGAAGATGAACTCCTTGGTTGCATCGAGCGCGCGTTCGACCATCCGGACGAGCTCGCTCAGCTCGGCCTGGGCCAGCTTTGGCTGGCGCTCGAACAGGCGCTGCACGACGTGCGCCTGGAGCGCGATGTTGGCGATGCTCTGCGCCGGGCCGTCATGCATCTGGCGCGCGATGTCGCGCCGCAGCTCCTCTTGGGCGGCCAGATCCTCACTGGAGCCGCGATCCGGCGCGACAGGGATGTTGCCGCTGCCTGCACCCGCTTCGCGCATCACCGGCACGATCTGGGCCAGCCGGTCGCGGTAGCGCTGCAACGCGCGCTGTTTGCCGCCCAGCACGTCGAGCTGCGCTTCCATCAGCGTTCCCCGCCGCGTCTGGTTGATCAACGCGGCGCGCGCCTCAGGCAGCTCGCCTCCAGGATCGTCCCGCTCGAGCGCGTTGACGCGCTCCTCGGCCTGGACGCGA
Source organism: Chloroflexota bacterium (assembly GCA_027346765.1). Next base: position 1,159 of record DAIERN010000141.1, read on the forward strand.
CGCGCTTCGTGGCGTTCGGCCTCGGTCCCAGCCTGGCGCAGGAGCAGCTCGATCTCGGCCAGCTCGCGCTCGAGCGTGACCTGATCGGCAGTCAGCTCATCGACGAGCTGAGGCAGCGTCCTGTCCATGGCTCTTGATCCGCGTCACTGATCCTGATCCGCGATCCCTGTCAGTCCTCGGGGATCCGGATCCAGCCCTGCTTCATGGCGTAGACCACCGCCTGGGTGCGGTCATTGACTGACAGCTTGCGCAGGATCGAGCTCATGTGGTTCTTCACCGTCTGCTCGGAGATGGTCAGCGCGTAGGCGACCTGTTTATTGGTCATGCCCTTGGCGATGTTGTCCAGGATCTCGACTTCGCGCGGTGACAGCGGCGCAAAGATCGGTGCCGCTTCCTGGCCGTAGACGGCCAGCTCGCGGAACTCCTTGAGGACGCGTGACGCAACCGACGGTCGCGAGAAGACCTTGTCGTTGATGAGGTACTCGCCAGCGCGGACGCGGCGGATGATCGTGACCAGATCGTCAGGGTTGATGTCCTTGAGGATGAACGCCGCTGCGCCGGCCTTGATCGCCTCGAATAGCTGGTCCTCGTCCTCGGCAACCGCGAGCGCGATGATGCCGGCGCTGGGGACCTCGCGCTTGATGCGCTGGGTCGTCTCGATACCGCCCGGTGCCGGCAGTGACAGGTCCAGCAGGACGATGTCCGGTGTCTGTTCGACCGCCAGGCTGAATGCCTCGCGCCCGTCCTCGGCCTCGGCCACGATGTCGAAATCGGGCTCGCGCTCGAGGATCTGGCGCATGCCCATTCGGAACAGCGCGTGATCGTCGACGAGCAGGATCTTGGTCCGCTGCTCGGGATTGCGTCGGTCTGGCCCGCCGCGCCGCCGGTCAGGGCCCGTGTAATCGGCTTCTTTCATTCCTGGTTCCTCTCCGCTTCTATGGCGATGGTCAGCCGCACGACGGTGCCGGCGGCGTGGTGGGATTCGATGGCCAGGCTCGAGCCGAGCAGCTCAGCCCGCTCGCGCATGAAACGCAAACCAAAATGACGGCGGTTGGGATTGGCCGTGACCTTCTCGTAGTCGAAGCCGCGGCCGTCATCCCCGACCTCGAGCAGCCACCGCCGACCACCGTCGGGGCTCACTTCCTCGCTGGTGTGAACCCACGCCCGGCTGGCAGCCGCGTGCTTGGCGATGTTGCGCAGCGCCTCTTGGGCGACGCGCAGCACGACCGTCCGCGCGGCGCTGTGAAGGTGATCGCCCGGCGCCTCGAGGCGCAGCTCGATGAGCAGCCCGGAGCCCTCGTTGATGGCGCTGGCGGCGTCCCGCAGCGCATCGTCGAGGCCGATGGCCTCGCCCAGTGACGGCCGCAATTGGTTGATGTAAGCGCGCAGTGTGTCGAGCTCCCGTTCGAGCAGTGTGCGCAGGCTGGCCAGCTCGGTCGCGGCCGCGGCCGGCTCCTCGCGCAGGGCGCGCTCGACGATCTGTGTCTGGAATATCGAGTTGGCAAGGGCCTGCGCCGGCCCGTCATGAAGCTCCTCGGCAAGGCGAGTGCGCTCCTGCTCGTGGGCGCTCAGCAGCGCCATCGCGATGCGCGGATCTGCGTCGAGCGAGGTCGCATCGACGGGCATGTCAGGCTCCAGGCTGGACGCGGGAGACACATCGGCTTGCACCCGGCGGTTGGCGGCCAAGGTGCCGTTCTCCATCGAGTTCCGAGTATAGGTGGCCGGGCCGTCCTCACTTGTGGTGCCTGCACGCACCACTTCGCGCTCACTCTCGCTCATCGACAGGCCTCGTTGACCGCGAAAACGGCACTTTCCACCGGCAGGCCGGGCAGGTTGAGCTGGGTGAAGCAGGCGGCAGCGTTGGGCTGACGGAGCGCGGCTGGGTAGTCGCCGCGCGGCTCGGTCACCACCACGGCACCCGCGCCAAAGCGATGGACCAGCTGCGCCAGGGCGTCGAGCGACTCGTCGGGCAGGGCGAGGGCGGACCGTCCCGTGGCCTCCGCGAGCCAGACCGGGCGGTCGGTGACGATGGGCGCCGAGTCTGGCGGCAGAGCGGCGGCCAGGCTGCGCATGCGCGCCGCATCGGTCAGCGCGGCGTGCGCGGCGCCCACCAGCGCGAGCGCCACGATCGGCAGCGTGGCCAGCGCGAGTGCCGCCGGGGCGAGCCACGAGTTTGAGCGCGGCCATGCGCGCCACGCGCGGACGCGCGCCACGAAGGCGTCCATGCCAATGACGGCGGCGACGATCAGCCCCACGTGGAGCGGCCCAGCGGCGTGCTCGAACGTGCCCCACAGCGTGGCCACGGGGAAGAGCACGCTGGTCGCGGCGAAGGTGATCGCGCCGCTCAGCAGCAACATTGCGAGCGGTCCGTGCATGGGCAGCGCCGTGCGACCGACGAGCGCGATTGCGACTGTGGCCAGGCCCACGACCGCGACCGGCCCGGCGCTGACCACGAGAACGTCGATCGCGTTGTGCCAGGCGCCGTTGGCGATGTTGGCCGCGATGCCCAGCGGGCCCTGGGCGAGGAAGCCGCTGACCGTGGGTGGATCGGTGAACGCGAAGATCTGCTCGTTGCGCGTCAGGAACATGTTGTCGGTCAATTGACCCGGCAGTGGCGTGCCGAACACGGCCAGATTGCGCGCCCAGGTAGCGAGGTTGGACACGGGCTCCGACTGGTAGGGAGCAGAAAACCTGCGGGCCATCGATGGAGCTCTGCCGGGGTCTCTTGAGGCGTCGCCGGTCGGTTTCAGGTGCGACTGCCGGATGGCGCGTTGAGACCACGCCGCGGCGGCAAATTCAAGGGATTCGGTCGCCCCAAGTCCGGTCATTCCGGGTTCGATGCCGTTGGCATCGCCCCGGAATGACCGACCGTTTGAGGGCTACGCCGCCGCGTTCGGGAAGCGGTAGTCCTTGAACTGGTCGCGTAGCGCCGTCTTCAGGATCTTACCGGTCGCGGTGTGCGGGATGCCTTCGACGAAGGCGACGTCGTCGGGCATCCACCATTTCGCGATCTTGCCCGTAAGGTGATTGAGAATGTCCTCGCGCGTTGCGGTTCTGCCTGGCTTCAGAACCGCGATAAGCAGCGGGCGTTCATCCCATTTGGGATGATGGACACCGATCACGGCAGCTTC
>DAIERN010000142.1 GCA_027346765.1 Chloroflexota bacterium
TTTCTTCAGGATCACGCCGACCGGACAGACCGAGGCGGCGCGGTCGGCGGCGTCGATGTCGGTGTCGGCGAGCCTACCCGAGGCGGCATTGACCACCAGATGCGTGCCGATGCCGCGTCCGGAGAGGGCGAAGACGTTCTTGTCATCGATGTCGGGGTGGACGGCCTTCCACAGCGCCAGGTCACGCGCCTCGCGCTCACGTTCGCCGTCGCGCAGATCCTCGAGGGTGACTCTCGTGTTGGGATCGTCGCGCCGGACCTTGCGCAGCTGGCGCTCCATTCGGACGTGCTCGGGTGCCCAGAAAAGGACGGTGATGATGGGCAGATCCGGTTGCATTTCGCGCTCTTTGCTCGCCAGCCACGCCGCCAGGCGCGCTTCCAGGATGAACGGGTCGTGCGCGGTCGCCTCGCGGATCAGCTTCGATTGCGTGGCGTCGATTTCGCGGTCCATCTGCTCTGGCCGGTCGACGAACTTGGAAGTGTCGATGCCGGTGAGCTTGCGGAATTCCTCGCCGATCTTGACCTTGCGAATCCCGTAGCGCGCGGCGAGCAGCTCGGCGGTCGTGGTCTTGCCGGTGCGCGACGGACCCGAGATCAGGATCGAGCGGTCGGGCTTCATCGCTTGGGGCTCCTCAGCTCATCCAGGACGCTCGACAATTCTGGGGGAAGCGGCGCCTCCGCGCGGATCAGCTTTTCGCCCTTCACGGCAGCGAATTCGATCCGCCAGGAATGGAGGAAGAGGCGCGTCAGCCCGTCCGGCCCGCGCCGGGCCGCGCCGGTGGCGTACACCGGGTCGCCCGCGACCGGGTGGCCGATCGACGCGAGGTGGACGCGGATCTGATGCGTCCGGCCGGTCAGCAGATCCATCTCGAGCAGCGTCCAGCCCGGGAAGCGCTCGCGCACCCGGTAGCCGGTGACCGATGGCCGGCCGCTGGGCAGCACCGCCATCCGGCTGAACTGGCGCGGGTCGCGGCCGATGGGCGCCTCAATCCGGCCGACCTCGGCCACGGTCGCGCCGTAGACCAACGCGAGATAGGTCTTCTTCACCCGGCGCGCCTTGAGCTGCGCCATCAGTGCCGCCTGAGCGTGATCGTTGCGCGCAACGACGATCAGGCCGCTCGTGTCGCGATCGAGCCGGTGAACGATACCCGGCCGGTCCGCGCCGGCGACGCCGCCGTATTCGCTCGCCGGCGCCCGTCCGAGCAGCGCGTTGACCAGCGTCCCGCCCGCGCGGCCCGGCGACGGATGCGTCACCAACCCGGCCGGCTTGTCTACGATCAGCAGGTCGGCATCCTCGTAGACCACGCTGAGCGGCACGTCCTCCGCCTCGATCGTCGCAGCGGGCCGGTCGGGCAGGTCGAGCTCCAGCGCCGCGCCGGGCGCGAACACGTCCTTGCTCTTGACGCGCTTGCCGGCTTCTGTGACGCGGCCCTCCTCGATCAGCCGCTGGACGTACGAGCGCGACAGACCCACCGCGTCCGCTACGACGCGGTCGGCCCGCAGCGGAGCGCCCTGCGGAACGCTGACGGTCACGCGCTCGCCCATCAGGTGGCGCGCCGGTCGCGCAGCCGCGCGGCGATACGCTCACCGAAGAGGCCGATGAGGATCAACAGCAGCAGCGAGGTGCTGATGGCCGAGTCGGCGACGTTGAAGGTGTAGAAGCGCCAGCTGCCGATGCCCATGTCAACGAAGTCGATGACCTTTTCCAAGCGGATACGATCGATGAAGTTGCCGATCGCTCCGCCCAGCAGCAGACCCAGCGCGAGCGCCAGCGGCCACGCACTGCGCGACCCCTCACGCCACTGGTAGACCACGATCAGCCCGATCACCACTGTCGACGACACGGCCAGGATGGCCGCCGTATTGCCGAACAGGCCAAAGATGCCGCCGGTGTTGTAAGCCTTGGCGATGCGCACGAATTCGCCCAGCACCGGAGTTGGCTGGGGAAAGCCAGGCGTGGGCTGAACCGGGGCGACCGCGAAGTTGGCGTCGATCCAGAGCTTGCTCAGCTGATCGGCAATCACGACGACTATGGCAACGCTGGCAAAGAGGATCCAGCGACCGCGCTTTGTCGAGGGTCCGGTCAAGCGGGCGACTCCGACCGCCGGATGGCGAGCGCAACCTCACCGCCGCTGATCTGCTGGGTAGCGCTGAGCGCATCTGCGGGCGGGTCATCGTGCCTTATGCCGTTGACGAGCGCATCGGCCAGGAGGCGTGCCTCGTATGGTCGCAACGGCGCCAGGACCGCCGGTGGCGCCGCGAGCCACAGATCGATCATGTCGTCGAGCTCGAGGCCGGCTTGCTTGCGCAGATCCTGCACGGCGCGCACGAGCTCGCGCGCATCGCCCTCAGCGCGGAGCGCGTCGTCCAGCGCTGTATCGATGACCACAACGAGGCCTTCGTCGTGGGCGACGGCCGTGCCCGGCCGCGGCGTCGCCAGGATCTCGACTTCATCGGGCGCAAGCTCCACGCCGGCCAGCTTCACGCCGCCGTTCGCCAGGTACTCGACTTCGTTCGCCCGCGCGGCCGCCATGACCGCCGGGATCTGATTGCCCAGCCGCTTGCCGATCTTGGGCAGCAGCGGCTTGACGCGCCGCTCGACCAGCTCCGACTGGTCGCCGATCACGGTGACCTGCTTGACGTTGGTCTCATCGGCGAGCAACTCGAGCAGGTCGGCTTCGTCGTCCGGCCGATCGGGCGCCAGCCGTCCGCCGGGTATCGCCAGCCACATCTGGCGCAGCGGCTGGCGCAGCCGCAGCTCCGCCTGGCCGCGCAGCGTTCGGGTCAGCTCGACCGCCCGGCGCAGCGTCGCCATGGATGCGTCCAGCGACTCATCGAGGTGCGGCTTCATCTCGTCTGCGACCCACGCCGTGAGATGGACGCTGTCGGGCTGTGCCGGCGCCGTCGCGACAACGAGGTTCTGATACATCGCCTCAGACAGGAAGGGCAGGATGGGCGCCAGGACGCGGCTCGTCGCGGTGAGCGCCGCGTGGAGCGTCGCGAAGGCCGTGTCGCGCTCGGCCGCGGGCGCCGCCACACGCATACGCGAGCGCGAGCGGCGCAGGTACCAGGTGGACAGGTCGTCGATATAGGCGCTGACCAGTCGCGTGGCGCCGGTCGCGTCGAAGTCGGCGAGGCGCGCCTGGACGTCGCGCGCCAGTCCCGCGGAGCGCGACAGGATCCAGCGGTCGAGCACTGTCGCGCTCGATCCGCCGGCTTCACCAGCGCCGTCGCCGGCGGGCGCCCATGCGGCGAGTCGGGCGTAGGTGACGAAGAAGACGTAGACGTTCCACAGGACGAGCAGCTCGCGCCGCACCTCGTCGGCGGTGTGGTAGCCGAAGAGGATGTTCTCCTCCGGGCGCGACTTGGCGTACATCCAGCGCATGACGTCGACGCCCATGCGTTCCGCCGCCTCGTTGAACTCGATCGAGTTACCCCAGCTCTTGTGCATGGGCCGGCCGTCCTCGCCAAAGAGCGTGGCGTAGCCCAGGATCGTCTGGAACGGCGGCTCGCGGCGCAGCACGGTGCTCATTGCGAGCAGCGAATAGAACCAGTTGCGGAACTGGCCCGGGAATGACTCGGTGATGAAGTCGGCCGGGAACCACTTGGCCCAGTAGTCGGGCTCGCTCCGGTAGTGCATCGTCGAGAACGGCACGATGCCCGCGTCCAGCCAGGGATTGCCCACGTCCGGGATGCGCGACGTTTCAGCGCCGCACGCCGAACAAGCGATCTTCACAGCGTCCACGTACGGCCGGTGGGGCGTGTGGCCGTCGAACTCGCTCCAACCGGCGACGGCGCGCTGCTCCAGCTCTTCGCGCGAGCCGATGACGTCGAAGTGGCCGCACGACGCGCACTCCCAGATTGGCAGCGACAGGCCCCAGTAGCGCTTCTTGGAGATCATCCAGTCGGCCATCGTGCGCAGCCAGTCGAGCTCGCGCTCGTAGCCGAAGCCGGGCAGCCAGCGGATCTGGTCGACGACATCCATGATCTGGTAGCGCAGGCTGCGGTCCTTCTCATCGGCCGTCACTTCGCTGCGCGGCTTGTCGTAGACCTCGCCCATCGAGATGTACCACTCGTCCACGACCCGAAAGAGCAACGCTGTGCCGCAGCGCCAGCAATGCGGGTAGGAGTGGTAGACATCATTGCGGCCCATGAGGACGCCGCGT
>DAIERN010000143.1 GCA_027346765.1 Chloroflexota bacterium
TCCTTCGGCTGACACCATCATCGAACGCGGCCCGGCACCGGCACCCATGCAGGACTTCCGGGAGCGGCGCGAAACCCAGATCGACGCGATGCTCGGTGCACCGGCTGCTGCGGCGCCGGCGGACAACCTGTCGATCGAGCGCGGTGAGCACGGTGGCGCGGCCAACTTGAGCCAGGGCGCGGCTGCGAGCACCGTAAGCGCTCCCAGGGTCGCGCCCGGACAGCCCAGCGACGATTTCGCGCAGCGCCGCGAGGAGGCGGCGGACGAGCTGCTCGACGCACCCAGCGGCGCAGCACCGGCGATGCCCGCCGACGGCCCAACCCACGGCGGCCCGCAGGACTAGCCCCGCTTCGAGCTTTGACTAGACTCGGAGGGTGGTCGAGAAGCGCATCGAGCGGCCGTACCGGGTTCGCTTCGACGAGGCGGGTCCGGACGGCCAGCTCCGTGCGTCCGGGTTCCTGCGCTTCGCCCAGGACCTGGCGTGGATCCATTCGGAGAGCGCCGGCTTCGGCCGGGAGTGGTACAGCGGCCGCGGCCTGACGTGGCTGGTCCGCGCGATCGAGCTCGACGTGCTGCACAGCGTCGAATACGGCAGTGAGCTCGACGTCTCGACCGAAGTCATCGGCTTCCGGCGCGTCTGGGCTCGGCGACGGAGCGAGTTCCGGCCGCTCGGTCAGGGCGAGCTGGTCGGAGTAGCCATCACCGATTGGGTCCTGCTCAACGCGAATGGCCGGCCGGTCCGCCCGCCACAGGAGATCCTCGACGTCTTCGGCTCCGATTTCGGGAACTTCAGCCCAATGAGGATTGAGGCAGCAGAGGCAGCTGCGGAGCAAAGCGATGCGCGCGAGTTCCGCCCGCGGCGGAGCGAGCTCGACCCCATGGCGCACGTCAATAACGCGGCGTATCTCGACTACATGGACGAGCAGTTCCTGGGCCTGGAGCGCATCCGCCACGGCCTGCCGGTGCCGCGCCGCTATCGAGCCGAGTTCCTGTTCTCCGCTGAGGCCGGCGCCAAGGTCGTCGGCCGTGGTTGGCAACAAGGCGCGGTCTGGAACTACGAGCTGGCGACCGACGAGCGCGAGCTCTTCAGGGCGCGCCTCGAATCGGATCAGGCGTCGTGGGTGGGCGGCTGAAGATCCGGTCGTAGTTGGCGACGAGCTGCTCGCCCAGCTCATTGGGGTCGTCACCGCGCTGCTCCGCCAGCCAGCGCGCGGTGATCTCGACGTAGCGCGGCTCGTTGCGGCGGCGCGGCGCCACGGGTGGCGATAGGTAGGGTGAGTCCGTCTCCACCAACAGCCGATCGGCCGGAGTCAACCGCGCGACCTCCGCGCTGGCCTCCTCCCCTTTCCGGAAGGCGAGGCCGGAGAAGGAAATCGCGAGCCCCAGGTCGAGCGCGCGCTCGGCGTAGTCCGCCGGGCCGGAGAAAGAATGCAGCAGGGCGGGCGGTCGGTATTCGGTAATCAATCGGAGGAGGTCGTCCTGGGCGTCGCGCTGGCCGGGCTTGGAGCGGCAGTGCAGGATCGCCGGTTTGCCGGTTTCAGCCGCCAACACCAGGTGTCGTTCCAAGTTGGCGAGCTGAGCGTCGCGGGGCGAGAAGCCGCGGTCGTAGTCGAGGCCGGTCTCACCGATCGCGACGACAGATGGGTCCGCGGCCAAATCCACGATCGCCGGCCAGTCCGCCTCCGACCCTTCCGCGACGTGCGGGTGTATGCCAACGGCGGCGTCAACCCCCAGCGCGGCCGCTAGCTCGATCGAAGCGCGTGAAGACCCCAGGTCATAGCCCGGCGCCAGCACGCGCTCGACGCCCGCTGAACGCGCCAAGGCGAGGACGGCCGCAGCGTCAGCCGCGAACGCCCCCGCCTGGAGATGACAGTGCGAGTCGATCAGCCTCAAGGGCTGCGAGGCTACATCGCGGGCTGCGGCAGGCTCTCGTACACGCCCAGCTGGTTGCCCTCCGTGTCGTCGATCACGGCGTACCAGCCCTGGCCGGTGATCTCTGTCTTGGGCTCGACCACCTTGCCGCCGAGTGCCGTGACCTTGGGGAGTGTCGCGTCGATCGAATCGACTGAGATGTACAGCCGCAGCGTCGGGCCGGTCGACTCGTTGCGCACCCCGATCGCGCCACCGGCGCGATCGATCTGCCCGAAGCTGAAGAGGAAGTAGTTGGGATACTGGTCCATCTCGCTGGTCTGCCAGCTAAAGACGCCCTCGTAGAACTTGCGGGCGCGGGCCAAGTCGTCGGCGGGTATCTCGAGATGGCTCATTTGTCCGTGTGCCATGTGCAGCACCTCCTTCAGGAGTACTACGAAGACGCAGCCTCGATTTCGACACGCGGGAAGAGGATTTCCTGGGCACCGACTTTCCCGACCTCCCCTGACCCTCCCCAGGCAGCCGATTCGGACAGGGGCGGGCCGCCGCTGCCGTTGTCCGCGTACGCGTAATCGAGGCCCAGCTGAGCCATGACGCGCGCCGCGGCTGCGGGCATGAAAGGGGCGACTGCCAGCGCTGTGACGCGGCAGGCCTCCAACAGGTCGCCCAGGGTGTTGCGCAGTCGATCGGCCGCCTCCGCGTCGCCCGCCTTGGCAGCCTTGTTGAGCGCCCACGGCTGCTCGTCGTCGACAAAGCGGTTGGCGTGGCCCACGAATTCCCACAGTCTTTCGAGCGCTTGGTTCAGCAGGTAAGCGTCCATTGCCTTCGCGTAACCCGCCCAGGCGCTCGCCCAGGCCGCGCCCAGTTCAGAGGTCGCGGCCGCGGCCGGCGCCGGGCGCTCACCATCGAGGAAGCGACCGGTCATGGTCAGCGTCCGGTTCAGCAGATTGCCGAAGTCGTTCGCCAGATCAGCGTTGTAGCGGCGGACGAACGAGTCATACGACACGTCGGCGTCGCGGTCGAACGGCACCTCGCGCAGCACGGCGTAGCGGACGCCGTCGACGCTCATCAGCGCGGCCATCTCGTCGGGATCGAGCACGTTGCCCTGCGTCTTGGACATCTTGGCGCCCTTGTCGAGCATGAAGCCGTGCGCGAACACTTGTTTGGGCAGCGCGATGCCGGCGCTCATCAACATGGCCGGCCAGTACAGGCAGTGGAAGCGCGTGATGTTCTTGCCAATGATGTGCACGTCGGCCGGCCACCACCGCTCGAATGACGCCATGTCGTCGGGGAAGCCCGCGCCGGTGATGTAGTTCGTCAGCGCGTCGAACCAGACGTATATGCGGTGGTCGGGGTCAGTTGGGAACGGGATGCCCCACTGGCCGCCAGCACGGCTGATCGAGAAGTCGCGCAGGCCGTCCTTGAGCCAGCCCAGCACCTCGTTGCGGAAGTGCTCCGGCTCGCAGAACGAGGGGTTGTCGCGGTACAGTTGCTCGAGACGCTGCTGGTAAGCCGCAAGCTTAAAGAACCAGTTCTCCTCCTCGAGCCACTGCAGCTCGATCGTGGGGTGCTCAGGACAGCGCCCGTCGACCAGCTGCTGATCGGTCTTGAACTCGTTGTCGCCCGGGCAATACCAGCCGCTGTACGTGCCCTTGTAGATGTCGCCCGCTGCCATCGCGCGCGTGACCATCTCCGTGGATGCGCGGGCGTGGTCGGGGTCGGTCGTGCGGATGAATCGGTCGTAGCTGATCTCGAACTTGTCGAACGCGTGCCGCCAGGTTGCCGCCCACGGGTCGACCAGGTCGCGCGGCGTCACGCCCTGCTCCGTCGCGGCCCGTTCGACGTTCGCGCTGTGCTCGTCCATGCCCGTCAGGAAGCGCGTGTCCTCGCCCAGCATGCGGTGGTAGCGCGCGATCGCGTCGGCGCCGATCGCCTCGAACAGCGAGTGCAGCGCCGGCTTCGCGCTGGGATAGAAGATCGCGGTAGTGAGGTAGAAGCGCTCGCGCGCGCCGTCTGTGCTCATGGGGCGCCGATCGTAGCGGTTCGCGCCGTTTCCTAGGTCTGTCGGCTGGCGGACAGATGGGTGTGTGCGTCGGCGACGCTGACTCGGTCGAAACGTTGACCTCCCGGTCGTCGCCTGGTTGATGGTTCAGCGCGCCTTGTCGGCCGACTATTCGCTCATCAAAAAAGACAACAGATGAAGCAAGCCGGACCCAAACCGACAAAGGAGCTGT
>DAIERN010000144.1 GCA_027346765.1 Chloroflexota bacterium
AGGTGGGCCATCGCCAGCGGCTGGTCGAGCGTCAGCTTGGTGCCGTCGATGGCCTTCACCACCCGCTCCTCGGTGGTCGATTCGGTCTTGGCGGCCCCGTGGGTCTGCGTGCCGGTGACGATCAGCCGGTCGCGCGGCACCTCCGCCAGGCGGCCGGGCAGCTGGCCCAGCGGGATCAATGTCGCGCCAGGGATGTGACCCGCGGCCCACTCATCGGGCTCGCGAACGTCGAGCATGAACGCGCCAGCCGTGCGCAGGGACGCGGCGTCACTGACGCTGACCTGAGCCGCTGCGGGCGCAGGGGGATAACTGCGGAGCCCCTGAGTTGATGGTGGCTTGAGCGGGCCGGCGCATGCTCCCAGCAGGATGGTGGCCGTCAGCAGGGAGATGGAGAGCAGGGTGAGTCGGTTGAGTCGGTGGGTCGTCATTGGCAGAAGGTGAACCCGCCGGAAACCCATCGCATGGGCCAGAAGTCGCCGATTTGGGCCCGACGGTCCCTCGGGACGACTATGATAGTCAACTATGAGACGCATCACGCCGCTCGACCTGCGCCGCTCGCTGGGCTCCATCCTCGATGCCGCCTCCGCCGGGGAGCGGTTTCTCGTCGAGCGCGACCACAAGCCGCTGGCCTACCTGGTGTCGGTCGAAGACGGAGAGCGGATCGACGAATCGGCTGAGGAGCTGCGCCAGCGCCGGCTCGACGCGATGGCGCGTATTGACGAGCACCGCGAACGCATGAAGCGAGAGCACCCCAGCCCGCCTGGCACGCCCGACGCAGCCACCATCATCCGCCAGCTCCGCTCACGCGACGACCCCGACGGCTACCCCGAGTACCCGGAGGACAACGAGCGTGGCTGAGCGCGTGGTGATCGACGCCTCAGTGGGGCTGGCGCAGCTGCTGGATGAAACAGGCACGCCCGCCGCGCGCGATGCGTTCGGGCGGTGGACACGTTCAGGCACGCAGCTGCTGGTGCCGTCGCATTTCTGGATCGAGGTCCTGAACTCGCTTGCGCGCCGGCACCGCCGCCCAGCCCGCGATGTCGTCGAGGATCTGATGAACCTTGACCGCCTGGGCCTGAAGACGGTCGAGCCTGACCGGCCATTGCTCCTGCTTGCGCTGGACCGGATGGTCGGCGCGGGACTTTCCTCGTACGACGCCATCTACCTGGCGCTGGCCCTGGCGACCGACTCGAAGCTGGCCACCTTCGACCGCCGCCTTGCTACTGCCGCGGGCGAGTTGGGCCTGCTGATCGGATCCGACCCTCCCCACCGACTGGCCGACTCGCCCGCTGCCTACGGTCACGCGACGGAGGACTACACCGGCTGGGCACACAGCGCCATCGTCGGCGCCCACATCGCCGACATCCGCCGGCGCGTCCTCGCCGGAACTTTCGACTAGGCGGTGGCGGGCGGCGGCTGGCGACTCAATCACCGCGAGCTCCCCGAACTGCCGGCAATGGCGTGGGTCGCGCGACTGCGGCCGCCGGTGGCCGACCTGTTCCACGGCGCGGGCGTGGTCGCGTCTGATAGCGGGATCTTCGAGGGGACATGGACCGGCGGGAGCCCGACTTTGGCAGCCTCCTGTTGCGCTGGGCGATCAGCGTCATCCGGCCGCGCTATGACAGCGTCGCGCATGCCTTCAGCGGGGAATCAGAGCACCCTTAGATCGCGCAGCGCTGCCCGCAACGATCGCGAACCGGTGAAGTGGATCGCCGTCAGGCCCACGGCTCGCGCGCCTTCGACGTTCTCGGCGATGTCGTCAATGAAGAAGGTCTGCGCCGGCGCGACTCCAAAGCGCCGGCACGCCACCTGGTAGATCTCCCGGTCGGGCTTGAGGAGCCGCGCCTCGCCGGAGATGAGGATGTCGTCGAAGAGCGCGAACTCGGCGATCATCGCGCGGCCGGTGGCGAACGTCTCAGCCGACCAGTTGCTGAGCGCGAACACGCCCAGCCCGCGCGCTTTGAGGTCGCGAATGATCTGCGCCGTGCCCGCGTCGACCGCGCCCAGCATCTCCGGCCAGCGGTCCCGGTAGGCCTGGATCAGGCCGGCCCGGTCGGGATGCTTCGCCTTTAGCTCGTCGATCGCCTCCTGGAATGAGCGGCCGCGATCGATCTCGCGGTTCCACTCCATGGTCACGGTCTCCGCGAGAAAGCGCTCCATGCCCGGCTCGTCACCGGCGAAGAGCTTGCGGTAGACGTGGCGCGGGTTCCAGTCGATGAGCACGCCGCCCAGGTCAAAGATCGCAGCGGTGAACCGACTCACTTAACCCGGAATACCTGGACCGGCTTGCTGAAGCCCTTGAGCGTCTTCTCGGGCACGGCCTCGGTGGCAATCGTTCCCTCGACCGCGGCGTTGAGCCGCTGGCTGAGCAGGATCTCACCGGGTGCCGCGGCATCAGACAGGCGCGACGCGAGGATGACCACGTTGCCCACGGCGCCGTAGTCGAAACGACCTTCAAACCCGATCCGGCCCAGGGTCGCAAAGCCGACCGCCAGCCCGATGCCCACGCCCAGCTCATACCCCCGCTTGCTCCAGCCGTCCGCGAGCGCCGCGAACCGGTCGCGGATCTCGATTGCGCTCTGCACCGCGATTCGCTGGTGATCCTCGAGCTTGCGCGGGTCATTGAAGAAGCACATCAGCCCGTCGCCGGCGAAGTGCTCCACGGTGCCGCCGTTGCGAATAACGATCTCGCCCACCGCGGCGTGGTACTCGCGTAGCACGCCCAGCACCTCTTCCGGCTCGGCCGATTCAGCGAAGGCGGTGAAGCCGCGCAGGTCGGCAAAGAGGGTGCTGATCTCGCGCCGGTGCCCGGCCAGCAGCTCGGCACCGCTGGCGCTGGACATCAGCTCGGCCGCCTCCGGGGCGTAGCGGGCCAGCTCAGTGCGCTGGGTCTGGATGGTCTGGATCAGTCGGAGGTTGTCAATCGCGAGGACGGCCTGCTGGGCAAATGCGTTGACGAGCGAGATCTGCTGGTCCGTGAAAGGCGCGACCTCGTACCGCGTGAGCACGAACAGGCCAATCATCTCGTCGCCGCGGAGCATGGGGATGCCCAGCAGGGTGCGGTAGTTGGCGGACGCGTGGACGTCCCAGGCGGTGTAGTCGGGATCCTGCAGCACGTCGGGGATCTGCACCGGGGCCCGCTCGAGCAACGTACGGCCGATCATTGAGCCGCGGTCCGGGGTGTACTTGTTCTTGGTGACGATGTCCCAGTAGGCCGGGCTGACCTCGCCGTGGAAGGCGATGACGCGGAAGTAGCCCTCCTGCGCCTCCGGGCGCAGGATGTTGCCGAAGTCCGCCCGAGACAGCTCAACGGCGTGGCGGATGATCGTCTGAAGGACATCGTCGAGCTGGAAGCCGCTGCTCGACACGGCGCGGATGACCTCGCCGATCGCCGCCAGCACGTCCTGCGCCGCCGCCTCCTGCGGTTGGCGCGCGGTCTCTTTCTCCTCGGTCACCGGGCTAGGTTACAAAGCGTCCGGTAACGCTCGGCTAAGGCGGTGCAAAGCGCGTGATCCTAACTTTCGGCTCAAGTCCGGCCGTTCCCACGGTAGTATCGTTGACTAGACTGAGTCTAGTCCGCTATCGTGAGAGCATGAAGGTGAACATCCACGACGCCAAGACGCACCTGTCGCGCCTGGTCGACCGCGCTGCCGCAGGGGAGGAGATCACCATCGCCCGCGCCGGCAAGCCGGTGGCGAAGCTGGTCGCGTACGAAGCCCCCATCGAGCGGCGTACGTTCGGAGCCTGGCGTGGACAAGTCTGGATGGCCCCCGACTTCGATGCGACCGATGACCAGACGGTCAGGCTGTTTGAGGAGGGCGAATGAGGCTCCTCCTGGACACATACGCCCTGCTCTGGTGCCTTGCAGATTCGCCTGAGCTCTCCGCCCAAACGCGCGACCTCCTGGCCGACGGATCCAACGAGGTGGTCGTGAGCGCTGCCTCTGCGTGGGAGGTGTCGATCAAGCGCGCCGCGGGCAAGTTACGAGCACCTGATGACCTCACGAATGCCGTTGAGGACGCTCACCTGACGCCACTTCCGATCACGC
>DAIERN010000145.1 GCA_027346765.1 Chloroflexota bacterium
TCATGGGCGCGTTCGCGAACGGCGGCAAGGTGGTGCTCGCACCCTCGGCCGACCCGGAGACGGTGTTTTCCCTGGTCGAGCGCGAGCGCGTCAGCGTCATCGCCGCCGGCGACACCGCCCGGGTGGTGGCCAACGAGGCGACCGATCGGGGCCGAATCAGCCAGGCCATCAATTCGATCCAGGCGTCCACGTCGGCATCGGATCTGACCGATGCGCTCAAGCTGGCCAACTCACTCGCCAAGCGGGCGCGGGGTGCGGAGGTGCTCGTCGTGACCGACGATGCGTTCTCCGCCTCTGTGGACGTCAACCTCGAGGTGCCCGTCCAGGTCCTGACCGTGGGCCGCGAGCGCGACAACCAGGCCATCGCCGCCCTGGCGGTGCGCGCCGATCCCAGCGGATTGAAACGCACGCTCTTCGTGAGCGTCGCCAACTACTCGGCGTCGAACGTCGGCCGCAGCCTGCACATCCTGGCCGACGGCACACCGGTCACGGCGCGCGACCTGTACCTCGATCCGCTCACCCGCGCCGACGTTGTGATCGACGAGCTGCCCGCCGGCACGTCCGTGGTCGAGGCGCGGCTTACGCCAGCGACCGGCGGCGACGAGCCTTCCGGGCCACCCGACTACCTGCCGCTAGACGATGCCGCCTGGGCGATCGTGCCGCCCGACCGCTTGCGCCGCGTGCTGCTCGTCGGGCCGGGCAACGTCTACATCCAGAACGCGTTCTCGCTGCTGCCCAACGTGGAGCTCTACGGGGCCACGGCCGAGCAATGGCCCGCGACCACAGGCAAGGACAAGTTCGACCTCATCGTCTTCGACGGCTTTGTACCCACCGACCTTCCCAGGAAGCCAGTCCTCGCGTTTGCGCCACCTGCGACCAGCGCGCTGGGCGTGGTCAGCGGCACGCTGACATCGTTCGGCATGGGCCAGCCGCCCGCCAATGACCCCATCCTGCGCGGCGTCGACCTGACGCGGCTGCACATCGCCAGGACGCAGCAGATGGAGCTGCCGTCGTGGGCGCGGCCGGTGCTGCCCGGGTCGGACGGACCGCTCGTCTACGCCGGCCTGCGCGATGGCCAGCCGACCGCGGTGTTTGCCTTCGACATCCGCCAGTCTGACCTGCCGCTACAGGTGGCCTGGCCGATCATGGTTTCCAACCTGGCGGGCGAGCTGCTGGGGCTCAACTCGAGCGCCCTGGATCCGCTGTCGCCCTCGTCACCGGTCGAAATCCCCATCACCCCAGATGCGCAGGGCGTGCGGGTCACGCTGCCAGACAACTCGGTCGTCACGCTGCCTGTCGGGGCCACCGGCGCGTCGAGCGTCACCTTCATATCGACGAGCCAGCTGGGCGTCTATCGCGCCGAGGTGATCCCGGCGCCCGCGCCGGGCGGCTCGCCGGGCGCATCGCCCACCGTCTCGCCCACAGGGTCGGGTGTGGCGAGTCAGGATGAGCCGTTGCTCTTTGCGGTTGACATGTTCAGCAACAACGAGTCGAACATCCGCCCGGGCGATGGCGCGCGACTCGTGGCGCTGGGAACGGCCGCTCCCCCTGATCACGCCGCGACCGGCACGGCGCGCGACGAGTTCTGGCCGCTCCTTGCCGCATTGACGCTGCTCTTCCTGGTCATCGAGTGGCTCGTCTATGAGCGCGACGGCGCGCGCCGCGTGCTCAACGGCATCAGGGGTGCGCTGCGCATCCCGCGGAGGCGCGCGGCGTGAGCCTGCCGTTCAGCGTGAGCCGGCCCGAGCTGCTGCTGGTCGGGCTGCTGCTCTTCGCCATCACGGTGGGCCTGTCGCTCGCTGCGCGGCACCACCTGTCCAAGGGCCGGCGGCGGGCGTCGCTGATCATCCGCTCGGTCATGCTGGGCAGCCTCATCCTGGCGCTGTCCGGCTTCGCCATCGTGTGGCCGGTCGATCGGCTGACGACCGTCTTCGTGGTGGATCTGTCCGACTCGGTCGGGAATGGCGGCCGTGAGTCGGCCCTCGCCTTCGTGCGCGACGCCCTAGAGCAGCGCAAGGGATCAGACGAGGCGGCGATCGTCGCGTTTGGCGGCGAGGCCCTCGTGGAGCGGCTGCCGGCGGAGCTGACCGATCTGGACCGCTTCGCGTCCGTGCCGGCGACCAGCGCGACCGACATTGGCGGCGCGCTGCGCCTGGCCGCCGCGCTGTTCCCGGACGAGACGCAGAAGCGCATCGTCCTTGTCAGTGACGGCAATGACACCACCGGCCGCGGCCAGTCGGAGGCCGCGCTGGCCGCCGCGCGCGGTGTGCAGATCGAGACCTATGTCGTTGGCCTGGGCGCATCAGATGAGGTCATCGTCCAACAGGTGCACTCGCCTGCCACCGCGCGCGTCGGCGAGGACATCGAAGTGGACGTCACCATCTCGACGACGATCGCCCAGCCCGCGTCGGTCCGGTTGTACGGCGATGGCACGCAGATCGGCGAGCAGCAGGTCAGCCTGGTCCCGGGCATCAACCACGTGACCTTCACGACGCGCGCCACGGAAGCGGGCTTCCATACCTTCCGGGCCGTGGTTGAGGCGCAGCACGACACGTTTGGCGCGAACAACCGCGGCGACGCGAACACGATCGTCAAGGGTGACCCGCGCATCCTGCTCATCGCCGGCGAGCCTGCGGCGGGCGCCAACCTGGGCGCGGCGCTGACCGCGGAGAACCAGGACGTCGACGTCGTCGCACCGGAGCAGGCGCCGACCGATCTCACCGGCTACGCCAGCTACGACTCCGTCGTCCTGGCCGACGTGCCGGCGAGCCGCCTGGGCACGAACCGGATGGTGGCGCTGCAGGTCTTCACGCGTGACCTGGGCCGCGGCCTGGTCATGATCGGCGGCCCCAACTCGTACGGCGCCGGCGGCTACAAGCGGACGCCGCTCGAGGAAGCGCTGCCGGTCGACATGGACGTGCGCGATCGGCAGCGTGAGCCAGACATCGCCCTGGTCGTGGTCATCGACAAGTCGGGCTCCATGGACGCATGCCACTGCAACACGGCCAATCGGGACAACGGCGTCCAGATCTCCGGTGTGCCCAAGGTGGACATCGGCAAAGAAGCGATCCTGCGCGCGGTCAGCGCCCTGACCGCGCGCGACGAGTTCGGCGTGGTCGCGTTCAACGAGAACGCCAACTGGGTCGTCCACACCGCGCCGCTGGGCACAGAGGGCGACATCGAGCAGCAGATCGGGACCATTCATCCCGACGGCCAGACCAACATCTATGCCGGGCTATCGGCGGCGGTCGACGAGCTCGCGACCGTGTCCGCTACCCGGCGCCACATCGTGCTCTTCACCGACGGCTGGTCGAGCAGCGGTGAGTACGCCGACCTGATCACGCGCATGAAGGCCGCGGGCATCACTCTCTCGACGGTTGGCGCGGGCGGCGGCGGCGCGGGCGACTTCCTCTCCGGCCTCGCCGAGCAGGGCGGCGGCCGTTATTACGCCGCGACCGATCCGGCGTCGATCCCGGACATCTTCCTCAAGGAAACGCAGCAGGTCAGCGGCCAGCAGATCGTCGAGGAGGACTTCTTCCCCATCCTTACCTCGTCGTCGCCCATCCTGCGCGGGCTCGAGGACGGACTGCCGCAGCTCAAGGGCTACAACGGCACGACCGCCAAGGACGCGGCGCAGACCGTGCTCGTGTCGTCGCGCGACGATCCGGTGCTCGCCCAATGGCAATACGGCCTGGGCCGGAGCGTGGCCTGGACGAGTGACGCGCAGGGCCGCTGGGCGACCAACTGGGTCGCGTGGAGCGGCTTCAACAAGTTCTTCTCGCAGATGGTGTCGTGGACGTTCCCCGGCGAGGAGTCGGGCGGCATGGAGGCCGAGTTCGTCCAGAACGGCGACCAGACCGTGCTGCGGCTGCACTCGGTGGAGAGCGACGGCACGCCGCGCAACTTCTTTGAGACCGCGGTGAACATCACCGACCCGGACCTGAA